>NZ_JAERJY010000300.1:0-707 GCF_018257375.1 Providencia sp. JGM181
TCATTATGCTAAGTTTGATAGTGAAAAATAGTTAACCGAATAGTTAAGTGAATAGTTAAGTTAAATGATTAAATTAAATAGTTATCTAAATAAAAATCTAAATTTAATTATATTTTTCTGGGTAATTTTGCGAACGGAAAATGCCTAATGGTTTTTTGATAAACCATTAGGCAGAGGGGGGCTGGTGAATAAAGAGAATTAAGCGTTTGCAGAATAAGTATTAATATATTCATACTCTTGGATTAATTGAGGTAGTGATTTTATTCCTAGTTTTGTATAAATATTTGAACGGTGCACTTCTACGGTTCTTGGTGATAATGACAGTTTTTCGGCCGTTTCTCGGCTGGTGTTTCCGTCTAAAATCATGTCCATAATTTCACGCTCTCTAGCTGAGAGACGGTCGAATTTATTGGTTAAATAGATATATTTTTTATGATTTTCATTTTGTTTATCGAAGTGTTCATTAGCTCCCTGAATAGCGCTTAGAAACACTCTGTCATCAAATGGAAATGCGTAGAAATCAAAGGCTCCAGCCTTGAAGTAGTCTCTGCATAGTGCAGCAGAAGGTTCTTCTGCGATGACGATAACAGGAACAACGGCTAAAGATTGAGTAAGGTTTTTTAATTTATTAATATGACTGGAGTTATTGCCTACGAATAATAAAACACAATCCTTTGCATTATCTTCTTTAGGGTAAGTATAAGTAC
>NZ_JAERJY010000301.1:0-688 GCF_018257375.1 Providencia sp. JGM181
ATAATGAATTAAACATGTAGGGAAAATATATGCCTACTTTATAAATGAGCTACTTAACAGTGAGATATCTTTACTGCCAACACTGCTTAGCTTAAATTTCATTATGGAAACTCGAATAACTGCTCTATCCAAAAAGTCCTGAATAGGCATTTTTAGTACATTTAAAACCTGTACTAGCATATCTATTGTAATGTTGCAGATACCTCGTTCATAACGAGAAACTTGCTGTTGAGATATATTCAATAAATTTGCTAAATCTTTTCCACTGAGCGAGCGACGCTTTCGTAATAAATAAATTTCATAACCCACTGCTTTTGTATAAATAGTTATACCCTTCTTGGATGAAGGGTTGTTACCGTCTGTTTCTTTCATTGTCTGCATTCCTTCCAAACAGCATCACTTAATAAAAGTCGTATTTAGGTGAATACGAAGGATTGATGAAAACGTTGTGTGAGGAAATTATTTCACTCCGTTTTCTTCTAACTAATTTACGTGACGTTTTTTATAAAATCAAATAATGCAAATATAGTTAAATAGCCGAAAATTTTAAATTAAACACATAGGGTGAGTAATATAAAATAATAAAGCTAGCGTTAGGTGGTGCTAAGAGGAGTAGGCTCTTTGAGAGCATCTTTATTAAATAGTGATATAATCTTGTTTAATTCATTATCGGTATATAATAAAGAAT
>NZ_JAERJY010000302.1:0-675 GCF_018257375.1 Providencia sp. JGM181
AAATATATCTTTATTTAAGGAGAAGCGATGATGGTGGGTAAAAAAATATCGAGGGAAATCGTAACGATAGAAAAAATGATAAAAATCTATGAAAAGGCACATCCTGCTCCTGAAGACAACCCAGAACATTACCAAATACTTTTTTCCTATGCCGTAAAACGCCTAAATAAATGCCGTTATAGTGAAGAAAAACCAGCCTGTAAACAATGCCCTATACATTGCTACCAACCAAAGCAACGTGAGCAAATGAAAATCATTATGCGTTGGGCCGGCCCTAAAATGCTATATCGCCATCCTATTTTAGCAATTCGTCATCTCATTGATGATAAAAAACCTGTCCCGGAGCTACCTAGTCGGGGTCGAACTACTCCCAACCTGAAAAAATGATCTTATCAACAGAATATTTCACCACACCAATTCGGAATTACATCACTGAGAAAAACAAATTTACCGGTGTAAATGTTAAATATATTTAACGCCAACTTGTTCGTTAGCCTCGTGTGTTTTTTTTCACTATCTTATTGGTTTTTTATCAGTTTTTAAACTCACTCACGTTATCTCCTCAATTTTCATCGAATCTCGATAAAATGACTTTAGCTCTCTATCATGTTTCTATTTCCAGAAATAGACGTTCATATAAAAATTAGTAACCGAACATAATTAATAACTAAAACC
>NZ_JAERJY010000303.1:0-675 GCF_018257375.1 Providencia sp. JGM181
AAGCTGAAGTAATGATTGGTCTCATTACTTCAGCTTACCGTTAATAACTAATGCATTAAATTAGTTATACGACAATACGAAATCAGTTACCGCTTGGAATTCACCTGCAACAATATCAACCGGAGCTTCTGGTTTACCTTGGCTACCTAAACCTTTCACATATGCAGCAAATTGCAGGGTATTAGTTGTTCCTTGCAGTTTGTGCTCAGATTTAGTGACTTCATTTAATACGATTGGGTCATTGTTGCTATCTACGATCTGGATACCTGCACCTGCAGCAGTACCTGTAATAGCTAATAGTGATTTAGGATCATTTGTAGCGGCCGCGCCTGAAAATGTAATATTCACGGAATCACCTGTTTCTACAGTACAGTCAATTAATTTAATATCGAACATAACTGGTGAAGATTGACCGTCTGAAGTACCACCATTTTTTAACACCACATCAGCGATTTGACCTAAATCTACAGTTTGGTCAATAGAAGATGGGTCAATAGAACAAGGTGCAGTGATGATGCTACCAGTGAAAGTGACTTTACCATTACCGTGGTTAACTGGTGCTGCGTTTGCACCAAAACCAATTAATGTCGTTGCTGCGATAGCCATAAGAGTTTTATTTAATTTCATTTGGTAAATCCTCAATTAAGTCGTAATTTAAATAAAAAAGATAATAAG
>NZ_JAERJY010000304.1:0-656 GCF_018257375.1 Providencia sp. JGM181
GTTATTGTATTCAGATATAATCTAAAAGCAGAGTATTAAGCCGGAAGAAACAACCTATAATAGTAAAACAGATAATCTCTTCCGGTCAGACGATTAAATTCATGGAATCTCTTTTATCAAAACAGGGTCAAAAATAGAAAATCTTTTACTTTCCTAGTGATAGCTAACTGCTAGAAACAAAGGCAAAAAAACATAACGTACTGATATTTTTAATGAAGTGTACTACGAGCGCCACTATTTATGTTTACAACACCATATAAAAATGATGCGGGTTCCAAGTTAAATAAATAGGCAAATTGAAAAAGTGAATCAACATCAATGCAGCTTTCTCCACTCTCGAAACGATTCATTTCATCTTCAGAAACACCAATTAAATCGGCCGCTTGCTGAATACTCATTTTATGACTTTCTCTTTGCATACGGATCTTAATCCCTAGCTTTTTCGCAATTTCATTTTCATTCATAAATGCTCCTTTTACTATTAGATTGAATACCAATTATGAGGGCAGCTAAATTATCATCACACCAAGTTTAATTAATTGACTTATGTTAATAAAACACGACATACATCACATCATTTAATGACACTGCAGTTAAGAACGACAACGACAAGTTAAAGCAAGATAACATCAAACAAAGTGCAGTCATTGCCATTC
>NZ_JAERJY010000305.1:0-598 GCF_018257375.1 Providencia sp. JGM181
GTTTTATACGATATCTGGCTACATTTCGTAATAAAGCAACGAAACTAAGCCAAAAAGTTAATTTATTTTATATTTAAGTGGTCAGATGAGTAGTTTAATTACACAAGTTGCGCTATTATAGATTCCGTTAGTGAAGATTAACCTTGGTGTTCGATTTTAGTGCCTCTTTGGTGATTCACGCTCAATGCAAATTGAGTTAAACATGAATTAAGTGAAATAGAAGTAAAGAGCAAGACTGGAATCGGTAAAATTAAGTGGCTACTGAAGGAGGATATCGATGTCCACATATCAAGAATATTCCCGTAATCAGGTACTTTTACGCCGCACTGCTGCTGTAACAGCTGGCATTATTGCGTTTCCGGTTATGGTTTTTTACCCAAAAAGAGCAAGATTTTATAGCTACCTGCATAAAGTCTGGGCTAAAACGAGCGATAAACCTGTATGGTTGGCTAGCTCGGAAGTAACGATGGAAAGCCATCGTTAATCAGTGATTCAATTCACTAAAAAGATATCCCTGCAATAATTTAATTGTGGGGATTTTTTTATATAAAAATCATAATAATTAATTCCTATACTTCAATGTTATTTAAATTAAAGC
>NZ_JAERJY010000306.1:0-573 GCF_018257375.1 Providencia sp. JGM181
GTGTTAATTATTGCAAATTGAATTGATATGGTTGTATATTATTATACATAACGATAACTAGTCACAGAGAGAGAATAATGAAACTATTTATGTTTTATGTTGGTGGTAATGCCGGAAAATCCAATATTGAGGTGCACGATATTCAGTTTGCGGCAGTCAACACACCAGAAGAAGCTTGGCCATTATTGCGAGATACTTGGTTTGGGGATAAAGATAAAATCCATGTAGATGGGTATGCAGATATCAATTGGGCAGATGGGTTCGACATCAGTTTGAGCAAAGAATCATCAGAAAGTGAATACAAACTCTATTTTATTAATGTAGGTGGATATATTTCATCAACGCTTGCGGAGCTGCATGAGTTTGATCTCTTTGTGGCAAAAAATGCCCAAGAAGCTAAACAAAAAGCAATTAGCCAGCTCTTAGTGAATAGCCAGCAACAGCATAAAGATAATTTAAAAGATGTTGATGATTGTTTATTGCTACAAAAAATTGGTGAATATTATATTCACCTAAATAAAAATGAGAATGGAAATAGATATCAACCATTATGGCAAGGATATTTACCAATAG
>NZ_JAERJY010000307.1:0-537 GCF_018257375.1 Providencia sp. JGM181
GGTATAAATAGCTAGTTTTTAGTTAATACGTAATAGCCAGCATTATTAAAGATATTACTGGCTATTATTATTCAGAGTGAAATTTATTGAGCTTCTTGTGTCACTAAGCTAGGTGATATTTCAATCACTGCCACTTTCACCATATATTTTTTATTATTCTCACCCTTTGGTACTTCCGCTATGATTTTCTTTAACGCCTCTTCTGGTTGAGCGGTTTGTACAGCCGTGGAGTATTGCATCATTCCTTGATGGCGTCCCATATATTGCCCACGGTAGTTACCATCACAGGGTCTGTCATACTGAGATTGACTGGAGCCGTTACACCAAGTTCCATTGCCATTTCGGTGATAACCATTACCGTGATAAGCAAAGGTAGAGAAACTCACCGCTAATAAACTGCTGACTAAAATAAGTGATTTTAAATTTTTCATTCTGATTCTCCTCTTTATTTATTATCAGCTTGCCATTGTGGTTTTTTATTTCAATCTGATTTACTTAAATATAGGGAGATTTCATATTTAAAACACAGTTATTCAT
>NZ_JAERJY010000308.1:0-527 GCF_018257375.1 Providencia sp. JGM181
CATTTTTGGCATCGTGGGGGTAGATAATACGGGTTGAATGCAGTGTCAGCCCATTAATTTGGTCTTGGATGTTATTTCCCCATGCAGTCTGGGTAAAAAGTGAAGCCAATAGGGCAATCCCGCCAATCAGGCGATATAACGCAGGTTTTTTAATCTTCAATAAATTAATGTTGTTCATCGCGAATATCTCCTGATTGAACCGTCCCCTGATACGCGGGACTCATATCCCCATAATCCGTAATCACTCTCCACTCTGCGTGTGTGGCGCCGCCTTTGACGGGGTAAGTTTGGGTGGAGAAGGGCGCAATCATCGGCCCCAGTTCTCGTACATCAATGGGGTGCTGACCCACACTCAATTGCGCCAACGTGATGTAATACGGTGTTGGGTTACGGACTTCAAGCTGCTGACCTTGCTGGCGAAACGTCAGTTGGCTTGAGGCGGTTTCGACGCTCATGGGTAACCCTTTTGGGCGATAAAACAGTTTGATAACGTTGCGGATCCCCACCGAAACTTGCGCACTGGTCAT
>NZ_JAERJY010000309.1:0-504 GCF_018257375.1 Providencia sp. JGM181
CAAGCAATGAAATCGCTGAAGTTTTCAAGTATGACGAATGGGGTTCAAGTGTCTAATCCTTCCCCGTACTACATCACATTAGACAGCGTAAAAATTGCTAATAAACCCGTTCAGTTGAGCTCAGCAAAGGGAAATAACATGATTGCGCCGTTTAGCAGCATCACTTATTCCCACGTTCAACGACAAGGCGCGGTTGAATGGAAAGCCATTAATGACTATGGCGGAAAGGACGAGTTTCATGCGCAAATTCAATAAATTACTGATTGTATTTTTCGCAATGTCACTTAGCGGATGGCACCTAGCACAGGCCGAAAATACCGAGGTTAGAGCCGTCATTACCGATGATGTTGGTTGTGAGATTCGCATTCCCAATTCATTGCAATTTACACCAATGCGCACATCCGATTTTCAAGGCGCGGTGACCACGCATCAAATTAAGCCCTTGAAAGCGCAATTTATCTGTGTGGATAAAACGGGAAATCTGACCCCAAAAATTACGTTACA
>NZ_JAERJY010000030.1:0-28576 GCF_018257375.1 Providencia sp. JGM181
ACTAACATCGAAGCAGACATTTCATGCCCATTTTTCGTTGCTAATTGATAATATTTTAAGGCACTACTTAAATTGTTTTCTACATTAGCTGAGTATGTAGCTAAGCGCCATGCTGCATCTCCATTTCCTTGATTGGCTGCGCAAATAAGCATTTTTTTGCCTATTTCAGGTCGATAGGCTGGGTTATCTCTATCCGATAAACGTTGAGTAACAAAAATTCTCCCAATGACATATTGGGCTTCAGGGTTACCCAAATCTGCTGCTTGGCGAAAATAGTCTAACGCCTTCGTGCGGTCAGCTACAACACCATAGCCTGTATCAAGATAATGCCCCATTTGGTAATAGCCATAGCTAATGTCCAATGTAGCCATTTTTTGGATAATATCCCATACCTCTTGAGCTGAGCCTTTTCCGTTTATCGGAGGTACTTTCCCATAACTGATTAAGTTACTTAAGTTAAGCATGGCTTTGGGGTGATTACGCTCTGCAGCTTTACGGTAGAGTGCACCTATCTTGGAGTAATCCCGTTGAGATTTATTGACCTTTTCAAGTTTTCGCGCCTGTTTAAACCAAATGTCGGCTTCAGGATCAACGGGAGGTAATGTGTCTTTTTCATACACACAAGTGAACGTTAAGTCGGATTCTGTTTTTTGAGTCATGTCTTTCTCTTTTTCTTCTACAGGCTTGCAGCTAACAAGTAGCACTAAAACACACAATAATAAATTAGGTTTAAGTTTAATTAGTGGCATAATTTAATCCGTATTTTCTAACCCAATCGTTTTATCCTCAAACGGAAGTAAAGGAGCTATAGGCATTTTTTTATCTCCTTTCAATTCCTTATTTAGACTAATTATTCGTTTCCATTCATTGAACTCCGTCGTTAAATCACCGGAAACACTTCCCGTTCCTTTATGGATTTTCCACAATTTTTCCCGTAACGGTTTAACAATAGGAAAGATGTCCGTATCTTGCAGTATCACCGCAATTTCAGTGTCAAATGCCATACTGCGTAAATTGATATTGGCAGAGCCTTGGATTAAAAAGGTGTCATCCACTAAGGTTAATTTGCTGTGGACATACACCGACTGCCAGCGATCAGAATCTGGAGAAACCAAAGTACAAATAACGCTTTTAAACCCCTCAATGGTTTCTTCCTGAATATCATCAGGGTTAACTACATCAATTGGGGCTAACACCTGACCGTTTCGGGTCGATGCCATGACATTATTTACCGTATCTCGATACGCAGCATGCTCCCGCATCAAATCACGGCGCCCTAAGGTTTCCAGCATCTTATAAGTTTGATATCCACCGACTTCATTCGAGTCACCCACCTCTGCTTTTGTGGTTGAGTTTGTCACCACAAATAAATAGAACGGTGGCAGTTTCGCACCTTGCAGTTTAGAGTCGATTGCAGCGGCTTCGGCAAAGCGCTTATTTCGCTCTTCGACCATATTGCGGACATCCTTGGCAATTGACGATAACCGGAAATATTGGTTTTCAAAATAAAGGTAGTTACGTGCATGTTTAACACCGTGGTCGTAGGACTTTAAAATATCATATTCATCATATTCGGGATGTGTGCGACAAATTTTTCCCGCCGTCGGTGTTAATGGGTGTCGAGCTAAAAATGTATAGCGCTCATTTAAGGCTTCAACATGCTCTAAAGTGGGCGTGTATTGGCTGCGTGAAATTGCTTTACGTCTTTCTGTCAGCTGGACACCTTCACTACCGTGTGTAAACAAGCCTTCAGTTTCCTTCCAGGCCGTGACAAAATTATCGCTTAAATCACACAACACTTCGCCATACACACAGTTAGAGGTATCTTGCCATGCAGTGGGTCCATCACGTCCAAGCCATGACATCTCTTTATATTGTGTAATCGAGTGTTTATCGTCATCCCAATACTGCGAATGCATGTTGTGTCCCATGACAAAGCCAATCGCAAGTGTGGGTTCTTCATAATCAATCAACACCGCTTTTTGGTGATGAGTGGGCACCATCGCCAGAGCGGCCATGCGCAAACTGAGCTCGATATCATCAGTGCCAAACTGGTGTTTGGTTAACTTTGCTACCTGACTCAAACGAGATGAGGGGCTATTTATTGCCATTGAGCGGGTACGCACCGACAAGTTTTTAATTTGATTGGTTTTTGCGCGATGTAACCACTCTTTATCAAATTGGTATTGTTTATCGGATTCATACTCTAATTTAGCCCCTGCCGCGAGAGCCTTCTCCATCGGCAGTTCAATTTTTTGCCTCGGCGTGTAATGGGTTGATAATCGCCAACCTGGCAAACTGGTTTCACCGAGTTTAGCTAGTTCATCAAACCATACTAGAATACGGACTTTCACCCCTTCTTTCGCTTTCTGTTCAAGAAGCTCTGCAATCGTCGGAAATGTTCCTTCATTAATCCCCCTTGAACGTTCAAAATACATGGAAGGCTGGAAACCCCATGTAATAATTTCAACGCTGTGCTTGGCATGCCGAATTGCCTCCGCAACTGCGGCAAAGGTTTGTTTCCCATTCACCAGTGGGGCATACACAAATAAGCTCATCGGGTATTTGGTACTCTCAGGGATCCAACTGGGTGTCATTTGCAGTACCATACACGTCGAGACGGGTAAACGTATTTTCTGCTCGGTTGCTGGTATGGGTAACTGCACAGAAGCGGGGAATCCCCCAGATTGATTTCCTGACATATTATTTTCTCTTATTCCATTCAGTAATAAACTGGGAAAGCCCTTCCCCCCACGCTTGGCCTATTCGCGAGCTTTCTCGCTCTTGGCTAGGCGCACTGGTTCGAAAACCAACATTAACGGGTTCGACGTTTTCTGCTTCTTGCGACTCCGCAGAAGGAACATCGATATCGTAACGATCCCCATTCAATAGACGCAGTTGGTAGCTGTCCGTGGGAATATCATGGTCAATTTGGATATTTCCTTGCGCATCACTCATGCCTTTTAGGATAAGCGCCCCATTGGCATACAATTCATACGGCTCAAACGCACGCGCCTTCATGGGGCTTTGCGGCGACGAACTTAGTTGAAAACGCAAGGCTTGTTTCGGCATCGACTGTGGAAATTGTGGATGAGTGACATCCATCGAGGCGGGATCTTCAACCACCCAGTTAGTGGTTTTGACCGTTTGGTTGCTGGGGCTGCCGTACTCTATCTGCCCGCCTTTTAAGCGAATATAGGCACCGCCACAGGTCAATAGCAGTTCATCTTTGGCTGCAACCACGGTTTTACCACCGGTACTGGTGACCGTCATGTCCTTGAGTGAGGTTAAGTGCATTTCATCGCTTTGGGCTTGGATCTCTACCTTGCCTTTTGCCGCAAAGGCTTTAATACCCATTGTGTGAGCAAACAAGCTGATGGCTTTGCCCGCCGCTAAGGTGATTTTTTTCCCCACAGAAATATCTGCCTGTTTATTGGCAGTCAAAGTGATATTTTCACCGCTGTTCACCTGTACAGTTTTCGGGGAAGTTAAGGCAATACCGGCAGGCGCACTGAGTAACATTGCCGCTTGTTGCAGTTCTTGAATCGATTGGGTCAGTAAAGTTTGTTGGGCGTTTAAATCAGCCAATTCCGCTTTTGCGACGTCAGCGGCTTCCCGTAAAGAACTCACCAAGTTCAGTGCATCATCTAACTGTTGCTTGGCTTCGCGCATATCCAATTGTTCAGAAGAGGCTTTCGTGCGTAAGTCGGTGCTAATAAACAGCCCTTTTCCTGCTCGAATGGCGCCCCAACTGTCAGTGCGCAGCTCAAAACCATCCCCACGTTTTTCACGCCCTTGGTTAACCAAATGCCCTAAATTCAGTTGGGATTTACCGCCGTATTCGGTGCTGAGCTTGATATGCTCTTCCCCGCGCTTATCTTCCATACGAAGCTTATTATTTGCCGGAGTACGAATGACGTTGCGAGTATTATTTTTGTCAGTGATGTGGTCGGGGCGATGGGAATCATGCAAGGCATGGGCGATATACGGTCTATCTGGGTCGCCTTCATGGAAGGCAATCGCCACTTCCGTTCCTTGAATTAATGGGAAGTGTATTCCGTAGGTATCGCCTGCATAGGGTTTTGCCAGCCGCACGGGCATGCTTTCATACCCCGTCGGTTTTTCATCACGGTCGGCATCGAATTTCACCCAATAGAAACCGTGCTCATTTTGATGGGCGTAAATATCATGGGATTTTGCACTGGTAATGCGTGCCATCAAAGTCCCTGCAATCACAGGGCGAGGCTTTAGAACAGGTCGCCAGCACAGTGCTTCGGTGTACGGTGCCGCATCAAATTGAATCACTAATGCATGGCTACGACTGCCTGAAAATCGTAATCGAGTGACTAAGATTTCGGATTGAAAATCTGTCGGTAACGTGGACGGCAACTGGCTATCAATCACTTTAAAAATCATCAATGGCGTCAGACGTGGTGAATTACTTTTGCCTCGCAGCAGAGTTTGACGTGCTAAAAAGCGTTCATGGTCAAGTCGTGACCAGAAGTGAGCGGTTTCCGTTTCAGGTTGGTATTTCTCACCGCGCTCAAGATGGCGGGCTTTGTAGTGGTAAACGTCGCCATAGTTTATATCGTCCCCATCTCCGCGAGTCATGTCCGTTTCAATGGATAGCAAGGTTTGCATCGCTTGCCGGTGATTATAATCTTTAGTCACGACACTGCGTTCCACCACTTGGTGACGTAGCGATAACCCCCACACGCTTTCAACGCCATTGTCATTCATGCCAGAAGGGCTATTGAGCGGCAGCTGTAAATCATACACATAGGCGCGTTGGCTATCGCCAAAGTGAATAATTTCCGTCTTGGTATCTGTTTGCAGACTAAAGGAATAGAAAATGCCCACTTCACTGAGCAAACGCTCAATAAATTGCCAGTCACTCTCATTGATTTGGTTGATTTGCTCTCGCTTAGGGTATTGACGCTGTAAGTGAAACTCAAACTCCCAGCCCTGAATTTTGTGTTCACGCAAAATAAGCTCAACCACTTCCGGTACAGATTTATTGAGGAAAAAGCGATGGGAACGCATCTGATGACGCAGCAATGAGACAAACGGCTCAATCACAATTTGGTATTGAGCTTCATCCGCCGAACCCGATAATCGCTTAAAGTGCGTGACCACACCATGCACTCGCTTTTGCGGTTCATTCAGTGAACCTAATGCCGCCAGCGGAATAGTGGGAGATGAAAAGGTAAAATGGGCGGTACGACGAAGAAACTGTTGGGCTGGTAGGTTTTGGGCTGAGGAGGTGAATGTTATCTGATAGCGATAGGTTTCACTAATGGCTTCTCGCCCAATGAAGGATTCAACATCCAATGGAACACTACAACCTTGAACGCCCAATTGATAGCGATTATGGAGTGGAGCGATTTTTAAAGCGAGATCCTGTAAGCCCATTCTATTCATGCTCCTTTTCTGCTTGTTCCGTGGCAACCAGTAATAGAAGCAAAGGTAGAAAGGTCACCAACCCAAACTCATTTTATTTAACTTAAGTCAAACAGAAGACCAGCAAATGAACTTGAAATCAACCATAATTTTCAAGAATGGGACTTATAGAAGAATTATCCGAAAGCATTTAATCCGTTTTTGGTAGAACGGGCAGGAAAGAAAAAGCACCTTCGTCAATCAATGATCAACGTTCAAGGTGCTTTTTAATGTCATAGATAGAAACTGAGTTTTAAGCAATCGTCACAGGGAATGCAATCACATCACTGATTCGTTCGGCATTCAGTGCCAGCATGATTAAGCGATCAACACCAACAGCCACACCGGAACATGCCGGTAAACCGTGCTCAAGCGCTGCAAGCAAGTTTTCATCAATCGGTTGAACGGGTAAACCCATTGCAGCACGCTTGCGGTTATCTTGCTCGAAACGTTGGCGCTGTTCACCCACATCGGTCAGTTCATGGAAGCCATTTGCCAGCTCCATGCCCTTAAAATAGACTTCAAAACGCTCAGCTACACGGTGATCTTCTGTGCTAATCACCGCTAATGACGCTTGCGTTGCAGGGAAGTGATAAACCACCGCTGGCTTCTCTTTACCAATGTGTGGCTCCACGCCCATGGTAAACAGTAGTTGCAACAAGGTGTCGCGGTCTTCTTCATTGTCCGCCACATTACTTAAATCTAAGCGGGCTGCCACTTCGCGTAACTCGCTTTTTTCCGCAGAGAGCGGGTCAATATCTAAGTGGCGTAAAAATGCTTGCTGATAAGAGAGTAGCTCAGCACTTTCGCATTCCAGCACTTGTTGCAGAAGGTCATCCACTTCATTGATTAAGCGATACATATCAAAGTGTGGGCGGTACCATTCCAGCATCGTAAATTCAGGGTTATGGTGTCTTCCTGCTTCTTCATTACGGAAACTGCGGCACATTTGATAGATAGGCCCACTTCCCGCTGCTAGTAAGCGCTTCATATGGTATTCAGGGCTAGTCATCAAATATAAATTGATGCCTTGAGCCGCGCCGGGTCCCACAAAGCGAGTTTCAAATGGAACAAGATGAATGTCAGTCACTGTGGCCTGACTCATTGCGGGTGTGTCTACCTCAAGTACACAGCGATCAGCGAAAAAACGTCTGATTTCCGCAACAATTTTTGCGCGCTGTAACAGGTTAGCGATGGGGGCTGTAGGCAGCCAATTCGCTACTTCACTCATTAAAATAACTCCAAAATAAACTTAGTCGTGCAGTGTACTCACCTCCTCCTTAACACACAATGGAATATTGTGGATATTATGCGCTATCTGAGTATCGATAGGGGATATGATTCAAGGCGAGAAAAGATGACGTGATTATCCCCTGCTTTATACGATTAGGCAAAAAAGCTTTATTATGAACTTTTAACATTTGGTTAAAAAAAAACAAAAACATGATTTTTTCTTATCGCTTGTGATGCATATGTTAAAACCAAACTTCACTACTCACCTTATTGATACAATTTAAATCTGTTTTTTAGCATTAAAAATTAAGCGACTTTCTAAACAGTGAACTCTTTCGCAATTTTATCTTCGATATGATTCTAGAATTTCCGCGAGGAACACCAGATTATCCACTGTTAGAAAGAAAAACCTGACGATTTTAGTTGGTTTTAAATGCTAGGAATTCCGTTAAATTTAATGATAATTATTTGAAATTCCTTTTTATTATTTTCGGTTTCTCTGCAATTTCTTGACACCCAAAAACAATTTACAAAAAGAAGACGCAGATCACACTTTAGGGGTAATATCACCCAAAACACCTTTCTATATCAAATTTATCCCCGCCACTATTCGTTATAATTCCCAACATAATAAGTCGTTATTAGCTATTATATATTTACGATTAAAAAAAGATTCTTTGCAGATTTGCCTAAAGGCAAACCGAAACTGAAATAGCTAAGCACTAAAAGTATTTAAAAGAATTTATTAATTTAACACTTTACACTTGAACAATGGAGAAGCGCAGTGCAAACCTTCAATGCCGATTTAGCGATTATCGGGGCCGGGGGCGCAGGCTTACGTGCAGCAATTGCTGCTGCTGAAGCAAATCCCAATATCAAGATTGCTCTGGTCTCAAAAGTTTACCCAATGCGTAGCCATACCGTGGCCGCAGAGGGGGGATCAGCCGCAGTTACTCAAGCCCATGATTCCTATGACTATCATTTTAATGATACCGTTTCTGGTGGTGACTGGCTGTGTGAGCAAGATGTCGTCGATTATTTCGTCGAACACTGCCCAACAGAAATGACCCAGCTGGAACAATGGGGATGCCCTTGGAGCCGTAAACCAGATGGTTCAGTTAACGTTCGCCGTTTCGGTGGGATGAAAATTGAACGTACTTGGTTCGCAGCCGATAAGACTGGCTTCCACATGCTGCATACCCTGTTCCAAACTTCATTAAAATATCCTCAAATCCAACGTTTCGACGAGCACTTTGTTCTCGACATCATTGTGGACGAAGGTCAGGCGCGTGGTCTGGTTGCTCTGAACATGATGGAAGGGACGAAAGTTCAAATTCGTGCCAATGCTATCGTTATGGCTACTGGTGGTGCGGGTCGTGTTTACCGCTATAACACCAACGGCGGTATCGTAACCGGTGACGGTATGGGTATGGCGCTGCGTCATGGTGTGCCATTACGTGATATGGAATTCGTTCAGTATCACCCTACTGGTCTGCCAGGTTCCGGTATCCTGATGACTGAAGGTTGTCGTGGTGAAGGCGGTATCTTAGTCAACAAAGATGGCTATCGCTATCTGCAAGACTACGGTATGGGTCCTGAAACGCCACTGGGCAAACCAGAAAACAAATATATGGAACTGGGTCCTCGTGACAAAGTTTCACAAGCATTCTGGCACGAATGGCGTGCAGGTCGCACTATCAGTACTCACCGTGGTGATGTTGTGTATCTGGATCTACGTCACTTAGGTGCTGAAAAACTGCATGAACGTCTACCATTTATCTGTGAGCTGGCAAAAGCTTATGTGGGTGTTGACCCTGTAAACGAACCAATTCCTGTTCGTCCAACAGCTCACTACACCATGGGTGGTATTGAAACTGATCAACGCACCGAAACTCGCATTAAAGGTCTGTTCGCGGTGGGTGAATGTTCATCTGTTGGCTTACACGGCGCAAACCGTTTAGGTTCTAACTCACTGGCAGAATTAGTGGTATTTGGTCGCTTAGCGGGTGAAGAAGCGGCACGTCATGCTGCTGAAGCTACCCCTGCAAATGCAAGCGCTATCGAAGCACGTACTCGTGACATCGAAAATGACCTGCAAAAACTTCTGAACCAAAAAGGTAAAGAAAGCTGGTCGAAAATTCGTGATGAAATGGGTATTTCGATGGAAGAAGGTTGTGGTATCTACCGTACACCTGAATTAATGCAGAAAACTGTTGATAAACTGGCAGAGCTGAAAGAGCGCTTCAAGCATGTTGAAATCACTGACCATAGCAGCGTCTTCAACACTGACTTACTGTACACCATCGAATTAGGCTTTGGCTTAGACGTGGCGGAATGTATGGCTCACTCTGCGATTAACCGTAAAGAGTCTCGCGGTGCGCACCAACGTCTTGACGAAGGTTGCACTGAGCGTGATGACGTCAACTTCCTGAAACATACTCTGGCGTTCTATAACCCAGAAGGTGCACCACGCCTTGAGTACTCTGATGTGAAAATCACTAAATCACAACCAGCGAAACGTGTGTATGGTGCTGAAGGGGCAGCTCAAGATAAGGCGAATAAGGAGCAAGCTAATGGATGATATGAAACACTTAAAAATGGAGATCATGCGTTTCAACCCAGAAACGGACAATGAACCCCATTTAGTGACTTATGATGTCCCTTATGACGAGCAAACCTCTTTGTTAGATGCTTTGGGCTACATCAAAGATAACCTCGCGCCAGACCTGTCTTACCGTTGGTCTTGCCGTATGGCTATCTGCGGCTCTTGCGGCATGATGGTGGACAATGTTCCTAAACTGGCTTGTAAAACATTCCTGCGTGATTATCCGCAAGGAATTAAAGTCGAGCCACTGGGTAACTTCCCTATCGAGCGTGACCTTGTTGTTGATATGACAAGCTTTATCGAGCGTTTAGAAGCTATCAAACCTTACATTATTGGTAATGATCGCAAACCTTCTGACGGTCCGAACAAGCAAACTCCAGCTCAAATGGAGAAATATCATCAGTTCTCTGGCTGTATTAACTGCGGTCTGTGCTATGCAGCGTGTCCACAGTTTGGTCTGAACCCTGAGTTCTTAGGCCCTGCGGCAATCACCTTAGCAGAGCGCTACAACCTCGATAACCGTGACCACGGCGCGAAAGAGCGTATGCCATTATTAAATGGTGACAACGGTGTATGGAGCTGTACGTTTGTAGGTTACTGCTCTGAAGTCTGTCCTAAGCATGTCGACCCGGCGGCGGCTATCCAACAAGGTAAAGTTGCGAGTGCGCAAGACTTTGTTATCGCCATGCTGAAGCCACGATAAGGAGAATTGAAGTCATGACAACTAAACGTAAACCCTATGTCAGGGAAATGAAAGGCGACTGGTGGCAAAAGCTGGGTTTCTACCGCTTTTACATCATGCGTGAAAGTACTTCCGTGCTTCAGGTTTGGTTCAGTATTTTAGTCCTGTACGGCGTATTTGCTCTGAAAAATGGACCTGAATCATGGGCGGGCTTTGTTGGGTTCTTAAGTAACCCAATCATTCTGATCATTAACATTGTGACACTGGCTGCGACGCTGCTGCATACCACAACGTGGTTCAAACTGGCGCCAAAAGCTGTCGCTATCATTGTTAAAGATAAGAAACTGCCAGATGAGCCAATTGTAAAAGGCTTCTGGGCACTCACTATAGTCGTGACTGCGGCTATTTTAGCAATCGCATTACTATTTTAATCGAAGGAGAATCTGATGAATCTAACGCCTAAACGTTCCGATGAGCCGATTTTCTGGGGATTATTTGGTGCAGGTGGTATGTGGAGCGCCGTTATTGGCCCTGCAATCATTCTCTTACTGGGTATTTTAATCCCATTAGGTGTCGCACCAGAAATGCTGAGCTATGAGCGCATCATGGCATTTAGCCAAAGCTTTATTGGACGCATTTTCTTATTACTGATGATTATTCTGCCTGTATGGTGTGGTATGCACCGTATTCACCATACCCTGCACGATTTTAAAGTGCATGTTCCAGCAACAAAATGGGTGTTCTACGGCAGCTCAGCAATCATTAGCGTTATCGCAATCATCGGTGTATTCACACTGTAATTGTTGATTAACTAAGTAAGTTGATACCAAGTACCCCATCAATGCACTGCATGATGGGGTATTTTTTTGCATTACTTATGGCTTTCTAGCCCGGATATAAGCGCGGTTAAACCGTATAAAAATGCCGATTCCCCCTCATCCCCATCCATAATGTCTAATGCATCTTTCAATAATGGCGGCATATTTTCATCGGTACTAGGCTCGACGTCCCGCTGAGCGGCTACATGCTCTTGCTGTTCCAGCACCGCCCCTAGCGTAAAATGCCCTACCGCACTCAAAGCATACAATCCTGCTTTTAGCGAAAAACCATTGTCCAACATAAACTGTAATTGGGTTTCAATCGTGGTGTATTGGCTTTGTGTTGGGCGAGTTCCTAGATGTACTTTAGCACCATCTCGATGGCTTAATAGCGCTCGGCGAAAACTCAGCGCATTATTGCGTAGAAACTGCTGCCATGTTTCCCCTTCTCGCGGTAATCCATGATCATGATGACGAACGAGCATTTCCACCGCCAGCGCATCCAATAACGCACGTTTATTTTTCACATGCCAATATAACGTTGGTTGTTCAACCCCCAACTTTTGCGCGAGCTTACGCGTGGTCAGCCCTTCCATGCCCACTTCATTCAACAAATCCAGTGCGGCGCTAATAATGGTGTCTCTGTCTAATCGAGCCATTAAGTTCTCCTCATCATTTCTGTTGACACTCTATCACTGATAGGGATATATTCCAACTCTATCACTGATAGAGAAAATGTATTATGAACAAAACCGCTGTTATTGCTTTAATCATCACCGCCCTTGACGCGATGGGAATTGGGCTGATCATGCCTGTCTTACCCACACTGTTACGGGAATATGTCACGCTGGATCAGCTCGCTAACCACTACGGTGTACTGCTGGCTCTGTATGCCGTGATGCAGGTCTTCTTTGCACCACTGTTAGGAAAATGGTCGGATAAATGGGGACGCCGCCCGATTTTGCTACTCTCCCTTGCCGGAGCCGCGATGGATTACACCTTACTCGCGCTTTCTAGCACACTTTGGATGCTCTATTTAGGGCGCTTAATTTCAGGGATCACTGGGGCAACGGGAGCCGTGGCCGCTTCGGTTATCGCCGATTCCACAAAACCAGAAGAACGTACGGCGTGGTTTGGTCGCTTAGGCGGCGCGTTTGGTATTGGCTTGATTGCAGGCCCTGTGATTGGCGGATTTGCGGGGGATTATTCCGCACATTTACCGTTTATTATTGCGGCGATATTGAACGCGTTCACTTTCCTCATGGTTTTCGTTCTGTTTAAAGAGCCACAGAAAACAATACAGCTAGAAAATCACGCAAATGCACCACAACATAATCTCTCATTTATGCAGGTTGCTAAGCCGATTTTGCTGCTACTTACGGTCTTCTTCACCGCACAGCTAATTGGACAAATTCCAGCAACAACATGGGTTCTGTTTACCGAAAGCCGCTTCCAGTGGAGTAGTGTTGAAGTGGGTATGTCCCTTGCTGGGTTGGGCTTAATGCACGCCATTTTTCAGGCAGTTATTGCAGGAACCATCGCCAAACTATTCAGTGAAAAAGTCACCATCATTGTGGGCTTTATTGCGGATGGCTGCGCATTTATGGTGCTGGCATTTATCACCCAAGGATGGATGATTTACCCGACATTAATTTTACTGGCTGGCGGCAGCATCGCCCTTCCCGCATTACAGGGGTTAATGTCTTCCCAAGTTAGCCAAGAAAATCAAGGTAAGCTGCAAGGAATGTTAGTCAGCCTAACCAATGCAACGGGGGTTATTGGTCCGCTGATGTTCAGCATTATTTTCGGTCAAACACTCGGTATTTGGGATGGCTGGGTCTGGATGATTGGCACGCTGCTTTATCTCGCACTGATTGGCTGTTTTTTACTGTTTTATCGCCCTCACCACATATTGAAAGGACATTCCGGTATTTCGGACGTAAAATGTTATTAAGTCTTCAATGAAAATAACGCGATAAGAGCCCTATTTATGTTAACGCCTTTGAAAAAGCCAAGAACCAAGCCAGCAGAAGAACGTTTGAACGACCTGATGAATGCCGCGGAAAATCTCTTTCTTTCCAAAGGATTTCTCGCCACGACGGTGAGTGAAATTGTGGCTATGGCAGATGTGGCAAAAGGGACGTTTTATCATTATTTTCAATCAAAAAACGAAATTATGGATGCCCTACGTACCCGCTATATGGATTGGTATTTAGGGCATATTGCAGATGCGCTTTCACAACATCAATCGGCATCTTCACAATTAAAATCATGGTGCGAAAACAGCGTTAGATACTATGTTGAAAAACAGACACTGCACGACATGCTGTTTCACGATGAATATCACGGACACACTAACAGCCATGAACAACGTGCCGTTGAGCAAATTAAGCAGATTTTAGCCCTCGGTGAGCAACAGCAAGCTTGGCATGCCGCACCACCAGAGCTTATCGCCACGATGATCTATCATTCAATGCATGCGGCGGTAGATAACCTCGCCACCACCAACGAATACAACCAAAGCAATTTGGGTGAATTGCTGTACGGGCGTTTTGTACGTCTTTTGGCACAATAAATTGCAGTGGCTTGCCCCTGACTCAGAGGGGATTCACGACTTAATTTTGATCACTTCAGTCTCATTTGGCGATAACGTTTTTCCATCATGAGAAAGCGGGAACATTGCCGGAATGGGACTTTGAGTCTGTTTATCTATCAAGATAGAGTGCGCTTCTCCCTCACGAAATAGATTCACTTCCCCCCATTGCCTTAGCGCAACCACGATAGGAAAAAGGCTTTCACCTGCCTCAGTCAGCACATATTCTTGGTAGGCGGTACCGTCTGATGCATCCTTCAGTTCGAGAATATTTGCATCGACTAATTTACGTAATCTGTCTGACAGAATGTTACGTGCAACCCCTAAACTTCGTTGAAAATCACCAAAACGTCGTACGCCATCAAATGCATCGCGCACAATTAGTAACGACCAACGATCCCCAATTAAATTCACGCTTCGAGCCACAGGGCACGGGGATCCCTCCATTACTGTATTCGACGACATGACTCCCCCTCTATTTAATACCTAAAAAACCAATATCAAAGAATGAATACCCAAAAAATCCAGTTGCATTTTAAAACCAATTAACCTAGCATTCAACTGGTTTCAAATTAAAACCAATTTTAAATTAAAACCAGATGAGTGTGCAAAATGAAGAATTCCCTTTCATTACCCCATTCCGCTATTGAGCAAAATAGCCTTCAAAATTCATTACCGAAAGGGTTAGTTTATCTCTTCGCGGTTGCCAGTGGACTAAGCGTTGCCAATGTTTACTATGCACAACCCTTGCTAGATTCACTTTCTCGTGACTTTCATATTAGTGATGCCGCTATTGGTGGCGTTATCACCGCCACTCAAGTTGGCAGTATTCTCGCTCTGTTATTGTTAGTCCCTCTAGGCGATAAAATGAAACGTCACCACTTGATGGGATGGCAGCTCAGCGCACTTGTTCTGTCTTTACTCATTGTTGCGATAGCAGAAACACCCGCCATGCTGCTGATAGGAATGCTGGCAGTGGGTATGCTTGGAACCGCCATGACACAAGGATTAATTTCCTATGCGGCAAGTTCCGCAGGTACCCATGAACAAGGACGTGTGATTGGCACCGCACAAGGTGGCGTGTTTATTGGGCTTTTACTTGCAAGAGTCTTTTCTGGTGCAATAAGTGACCTAACCAGCTGGCGTGGTGTTTATCTCTCTTCTGCACTGCTGATGCTCGCTATTGCCTACCCCCTTTGGCGATATCTACCGCAGATTGATCCGCCAAAGAATGCCATGAATTACTCAACATTGTTGCGCTCAATGGCAACGTTATTTAAACGCCAAAAAGTCTTACAGGTACGAGGCTTCTTAGCATTACTGATGTTTGCCGCATTTAATATTTTCTGGAGTGCCTTGGTCATTCCTTTAAGTGATGCACCCCATTATTTTTCTCACACTCAGATTGGTGCGCTTGGTCTTGTCGGTGTAGTAGGTGCGTTGATTGCTTCAAGAGCTGGGCGTTTAGCGGATTATGGATATGGGCAAATAGTCAGTTTTATTGCTCTACTATTATTAACGTTATCTTGGTTACCGATTGCGTTTATGGATAGCTCACTATGGGCGTTGATCATTGGGATTATTTTGCTCGATGTGGGCGGGCAATCGCTACATGTGACAAACCAAAGCATGATTTATTGCTCAGAGCCTGAAGCCCATAGCCGCCTAGTGGGACTGTATATGATGTTTTATGCGGTCGGGAGTGGTTTTGGTGCAGTCAGTTCAACGTGGATTTATGCCCATGCGGGCTGGAATGGTGTTTGTCTATTAGGGGTCGGTGTGAGTGCCTTTGCGCTTATTTTCTGGTGGCTGACTCGCCATATTAGATAGGTAATTTAAAATGAAACGGGTAAGCCTTCGCTCACCCGTTCTTATTCTAAGAAACTTAACTGGAAAGTTTTAACCCAATTAGCCCCATCACAATCAAGCCAAGGCTCAATAAGCGGAACATATTGGCAGATTCTCCAAGGAAAATAATCCCGAAAATTGCGGTGCCAATTGCACCAATTCCTGTCCAAATCGCGTAAGCGGTTCCGGCAGGCAAATCACGCATCGCATAAGCGAGTAAGCCCATACTGGCGATAATGGCGGTGATAGTGATAATGCTAGGGGTTAGGCGCGTAAAACCATGGGTATACTTTAAACCCACTGCCCAAACAACTTCTAATAAACCTGCGAATAATAAGATGATCCAAGCCATGGTGGATGTACTCCGTCAACTTCTCGGGGTCGTCCCCATTACTTAAACGTGATGATTTCAGGTCGTCCTGAACACGCGAAATGAAACCGTATTATAAACGTTCAATTTCAGAGACTCAAGTCACTTAAAATAATAATTAACACTAAATTAACACCCATATTTATCCTATTCATGCTGAATTTGAGCCCTGACATGCAATATCGTCGCACAAATCCAAAAGCACAGGTAAAGTAGAGATCCTCCGCCAATTTTGTACCGAGAAAACACCATGCGTATCAAAGATATATTACTTGCCCTGTGTGTCGTGATTATTTGGGGCGTCAATTTTGTGATCATCAAACTTGGCGTAACCGCCTTACCCCCACTACTCCTCGGTGCCTTACGTTTTGTGTTTGTGGCCTTCCCTGCCATTTTCCTATTCAAGCGTCCCAAAATTCCGCTGAAGCTCTTACTGATTTATGGGCTAACCATTAGCTTTGGACAGTTTGCGTTTCTATTTTGCGCCTTGCGTGTGGGCATGCCAGCAGGCATTGCCTCGGTGATTTTACAGTCACAAGCTTTCTTCACTATCTTACTCGGTGCCGTGATCCTTAAAGAATCCCTACAGCCAACCCACTTTATCGGTATGTTTATCGCCATCGCGGGGCTTGGGATTTTAGCCAATGGCGCAACCTCTGGCGGAATCGATGATATCCCTCTGTTGGGTTTGATCTTTATTTTGATCGCGGGGCTATCTTGGGCGTTTGGTAATATCACCAACCGCATCATTATGCAGCATCAAGGCGAAGAAAAATGCAGCGCCCTTTCCTTGGTCAGTTGGAGCGCCCTAATTCCAATTATACCTTTCTTATTAAGCTCTTGGATTTTCGAAGGCGAAGATGCCATTGTACAAGGCTTAGCGGGGTTTGATTGGTCTGTGCTCGGTGTGATTCTGTATCTTGCCTACCTTTCCACTTTTGTAGGTTATGGGTTGTGGGGCGTGCTGCTCGGACGCTATGAGGCATGGCGCGTCGCACCATTCTCTTTATTGGTGCCCGTTTTTGGGTTAAGTAGCAGTGCTTTATTCCTTGGTGAGCACATTAACGGCATACAAATTGCTGGATTAATTTTGATTATGTTAGGGCTAATCACGACATTGTTTGGTAAAAAAATTATTCAGGTGATTCGAAAGTAACCGCCAACGCATTCAAATACCGGAAATTTTCTTCCGGTATTTTTTTGTCTGTTTTATTATTTTCAGTAAAAACCCCATACACCCAAGCGAATTTATAATCTAAAATTAAACTATTAATTAGAATATAAAACCAATCATTGAATTAACGCTAGACCAAAACAAGATAAAATCCAATATTAACTTCAATTTTAGTGATGCGAATTCCAATATTGGAATTTATCTACAATTTCAATTAAGTGTCTCGATTTAGCTACTTTTTCTTTCCCCCAACTCTCGCTATATCTGTTTGAGTTTTTACTTACATAAATAACTAATAAAGCTCGTTAACGAAATGGATGGGGAAAGGCTATGGGTAAACAATTGATTTGGATTGTTCTCGCTCTGCTCGGCGCGTTTTCGCTCGGTTATATTGCATTAAATCGAGGTGAACAGATCAACGCCCTGTGGATCGTGGTCGCCGCGGTCTGTATTTATTTGATCGCATATCGTTACTATGGACTGTTTATTGCTAAAAAAGTCCTGCAAGTGGACTCCACACGTATGACGCCAGCCATTCGTCATAACGATGGTCTGGATTATGTACCAACCGACAAAAAAGTGTTATTTGGTCACCACTTCGCCGCCATTGCTGGCGCAGGTCCATTAGTCGGTCCTGTACTTGCGGCACAAATGGGGTATTTACCGGGTATGCTGTGGTTGCTCGCAGGGGTGGTATTGGCAGGGGCTGTACAAGATTTTATGGTTCTGTTCGTTTCCACTCGCCGCGATGGTCGCTCTTTGGGGGAACTTGTTAAAGAGGAAATGGGTAATACTGCGGGCGTTATTGCGTTGATTGCTTGCTTTATGATCATGGTGATCATCCTTGCTGTGCTCGCGATGATTGTCGTGAAAGCGTTAACACACAGCCCATGGGGAACTTATACCGTTGCCTTCACCATCCCACTGGCTATTTTCATGGGGATTTATACCCGTTATATTCGCCCAGGTCGTATTGGTGAAGTTTCAGTTATTGGTCTTATTTTCTTAGTTTTTGCGATTATTTCAGGCGGCTGGGTCGCAGAGAGTGAAACATGGGCACCTTACTTTGACTACACTGGCGTGCAGTTAACGTGGATGCTGGTCGGCTATGGCTTTGTGGCTGCGGTTTTACCTGTTTGGCTGTTATTAGCCCCTCGTGATTATCTTTCTACTTTCTTGAAAATCGGGACAATTATCGGTTTGGCGATTGGTATTTTAATTTTAAATCCCAATCTACAAATGCCGTCATTAACTAAATATATTGATGGAACTGGTCCTGTGTGGGCTGGGGATTTATTCCCATTCTTATTTATTACTATCGCTTGCGGTGCCGTTTCTGGCTTCCACGCCTTAATCTCTTCCGGTACCACGCCGAAAATGCTCGCCAATGAAAACCAAGCTTGTTTTATCGGTTATGGCGGGATGTTGATGGAGTCATTCGTGGCTATCATGGCGTTAGTCGCAGCTTGTGTGATTGACCCAGGTGTTTATTTCGCGATGAACAGCCCAATGGCGATGTTAGCGCCAGCAGGAACGACGGATGTTGTGGCTTCCGCGGCGCAAGTTGTCAGCGGTTGGGGCTTCCAAATTACCCCTGAACAATTAACGCAAATTGCCAACGAAGTCGGTGAAACCAGCATTATTTCCCGTGCAGGGGGCGCTCCAACACTGGCAGTCGGTATGGCGTATATTCTCCATGGCGCGTTAGGCGGATTGATGAATGTGGCATTCTGGTACCACTTCGCCATTCTGTTTGAAGCGCTGTTTATCCTGACTGCGGTGGATGCCGGAACCCGAGCAGCGCGCTTTATGCTGCAAGATTTACTGGGTGTGGTTTCGCCATCATTGAAAAGAACGGATTCACTGCCTGCAAACCTGATAGCCACCGCCTTGTGTGTGCTGGCATGGGGTTATTTCTTACATCAAGGCGTTGTTGACCCACTCGGTGGTATTAACACCTTATGGCCGCTGTTTGGTATCGCCAACCAGATGCTAGCAGGTATGGCATTGATGCTGTGCGCGGTTGTTTTGTTCAAGATGAAGCGCCAAGCTTACGCATGGGTCGCACTGTTACCAACTTCGTGGTTATTGGTCTGTACGATGACCGCAGGATGGGAAAAGACCTTCAGTGAAGATGCCCGCGTTGGTTTCTTAGCAGTCGCGAATAAGTTCCAAGCGATGTTAGATAGCGGCAACTTGCCGCCGCAATATACAGAATCTCAGTTAACTCAGTTGGTTTTCAATAACCGTTTAGATGCTGGTTTAACGATTTTCTTTATGATTGTGGTTGTAGTTCTCGCCCTGTTCTCTATCCGTACCGCGTTAAAAGCATTGAAATCTAAGGAACCAACCGCCAACGAAGTTCCTTACGAACCAATGCCAGCCAACTACGAAGAGATTGTGGCAAACACCCGCCATCATTAATACACCGGAGATTGAGAGCTGAACAGTTTTGTTTAACTATTTATTTTTTAAATTATTTACTTGTTTTAAATATTTTTCAAAACTCACTCTCTTTCTCCAAAATAGTTCGTGTTACAGCTAGGCGACAAACGAGGATATCCCAAGGAGCATACATAAGTATGTGACTTGGGTAGCCGAGAGCAGTCAACAACGCTGTAGCGCGAAATATGAAGGAGAAAAAAATGTTTGGGAATTTAGGGAAAGCGGCGAAGTATCTAGGCCAAGCCGCCAAAATGATGGTCGGCGTCCCCGACTACGACAACTACGTCGCTCACATGCAGCGTACCCATCCAGACCAAACGCCGATGACTTATGAAGAGTTTTTCAAAGAACGGCAGGATGCTCGCTACGGTGGTAAGGGTAAAGGCGGGTTTAAATGTTGTTAATCATTGCTCTTATTGAGCACCGCAAATAAAAAAGCCGAATACAGTACGAAACTGCATTCGGCTCTTCTTGATCTCACTTCGCCACTCACTATAATGGCTGGCTTGATCTGTCGACGATTATTTCACGCGTGAAACGTATTCGCCTGAACGAGTGTCAACTTTGATCACTTCGCCGATCTGAACAAACAGAGGAACTTTAACCACTGCACCAGTGCTTAACGTTGCTGGCTTACCACCAGTACCTGCTGTGTCACCTTTCAGACCTGGATCTGTTTCGACAACTTCTAATTCAACGAAGTTCGGCGGAGTTACCGCGATTGGACGACCGTTCCACAGCGTTAAGATACAATCAGCTTGGTCGATCAGCCATTTTTCGTTGTCACCGATAGCTTTCGCATCTGCTGCCAGTTGTTCGAAAGTTTCGTTGTTCATGAAGTGCCAGAACTCACCGTCGTTGTACAGGTAAGTTAAGTTCATATCCATGACATCTGCGCCTTCAACAGAATCAGTAGATTTAAAAGTTTTTTCCAACAGTTTGTTAGAAATCAGTTTACGCAGACGAACGCGTGCGAACGCTTGACCTTTACCCGGTTTAACGAATTCACTTTCAAGAATTGCACACGGCTCACCATCTAACATGATTTTAAGACCTGAGCGGAATTCATTGGTACTATAAGTAGCCATGGAGATCCTCTATTTATAAACTAAAAATGGCATAGCCAAAAAATGGTCGATATTATAACTCAAAATACCTCATCCAGAGAAGTCTGGATACAACAACTTGCCGAAGCAGTCACTAATCCGGATGAATTGCTGCAATTACTAAACTTAGAAGACCATCAGCCATCGCGAGAAGGTCATGAAGCACGTAAGTTATTTCCTTTACGTGTTCCGCGTCCTTTTATTTCGCGAATGAAAAAAGGTGATCCACTAGACCCTCTGTTATTGCAGGTATTAACCGCAAAAGCAGAGTTCGATATACATCCAGGTTTTTCTACTGATCCACTAGAAGAGCAGGATAACGCGATCCCGAGTTTACTCCACAAGTACCGTAACCGCGCATTAATGCTGGTTAAAGGGGGTTGTGCAGTGAACTGTCGATACTGCTTTCGCCGGCATTTTCCTTATGAAGATAACAAAGGAAATAAAAATAACTGGTTGATGGCTGTGGATTATATAAAAAACCACAGTGAACTCAATGAAATCATCTTCTCTGGTGGTGATCCTTTAATGGCAAAAGACCACGAACTTGACTGGTTAATTAGCCAACTTGAGGAAATTCCACATATTACGCGCTTGCGAATTCATTCTCGCTTGCCAGTGGTAATTCCAGAAAGAATTACAGATACCCTTTGCCAGCGTTTATCTCAGTCACGTTTGCAGGTCATTATGGTGACCCACGTTAACCACGCTAACGAGATTGATGATGAATTTACGAAAGCGATGCAGAGATTAAAACGTGCAGGCGTCACATTGCTCAACCAAAGCGTATTGCTCCGCCAAGTTAATGACAATGTCACTGCTTTGGCAAACCTAAGCAATGCCCTATTTGATGCAGGAATTTTACCGTATTACTTGCATGTGCTCGATAAAGTCCAAGGCGCTGCCCACTTCTTAGTGAGTGATATTGAAGCACGGCAATTAATTCGTGAATTGCTAAGTCAGGTTTCGGGGTATTTAGTGCCGAAATTAGCAAGGGAAATTGGCGGGGAGCCAAGCAAAACCTTACTCGATTTAAACTTGCGCCAAAGCTAGTCTGAGTTAATAAACATCAAAACTAATAGGCATAAAAAAACCCGCTTAACTGATTAAGCGGGTCTTATTGATACATGATTATTGGCACTTATAAACTTGGCCAACCATTTTGCTATCAACAGGAACAAAGCTAGATAGGACAGTTTCACTTGGGCTTGAAGCACCAAAAATCACGTTACCACCCATTGCTGCAGCTTTGTTACGTAAATCATTTGCTGCGCCGCGCATGGAGCTAGATTCGTTATTCACGCCGCTCAACCAGTTGCTTTGAGTTCCAGTGACTTGACCAAGAAGTTGGCATTCGCTTCCAGGTTGATTTTCAACAAAACGAACTTGTGAGCCTGCCGCAGTCAGATCATTGGTTGATGTACAACCTGCTAAAGTTAGTAATGCAGCAGCACCAAGCAAGACTTTAATTCGCATGTTTTCCCTCATTTTTTATTGTGTTTTTGCAGCTGGTTGTAGAACCTTTATAGCTCCAATCACTCAAAATTCTGTTTTATGACAGTAAATTAGCGTACTCGATATCCAAGTAGACTTGATAAAGACTGTCAATCGCTCAGAGTTTATCACAAAACAATCAATACGCTTGTGATGTTCTTTACTTATTTAAACTATTTTTTACCTTGGGTTAAATATAACCCGATGAGTCACCTTAACGCAAAAATAAGTAATAAACCTCACAAATACAAAGCACGAAAGCATTAATTTGATTATCTATAAAAAAACCGGCACCACTCGATAACTCATGGTGCCGGTCTTATTTTGGCTGGTAGCCACTAACTAATGGCTACTGGCGCACAATGTTTGCCTGTTGGCTTACATCATGCCGCCCATTCCGCCCATGCCACCCATACCAGCTGCACCTAAATCAGGAGCGTCAGATGCTGGCATATCGGTGATCATCGCTTCTGTCGTGATCATCAGACCCGCGATTGATGCTGCGAATTGCAGAGCAGAACGAGTAACTTTAGTTGGATCCAGAATACCCATTTCGATCATGTCGCCATAAGTATCTGTTGCTGCGTTGTAACCGTCGTTGCCAGTTGCTGCTTTAACGTTGTTAACAACAACTGAAGCTTCTTCACCTGCGTTAGTGACGATTTGACGCATTGGCGCTTCCATCGCACGCAGAGCAACACGGATACCTACGTTTTGTTCTTCGTTATCGCCTTTCAGTGCTTCCAGTTTAGCCGCGACGCGAACTAACGCAGTACCACCACCAGCAACAACACCCTCTTCAACCGCTGCGCGAGTTGCGTGCAGAGCATCGTCAACGCGAGCGCGTTTTTCTTTCATTTCAACTTCAGTTGCTGCACCCACTTTAATTACCGCAACACCGCCAGCTAATTTCGCTACGCGTTCTTGCAGTTTTTCACGGTCGTAATCAGAAGAAGACTCTTCGATTTGTTGACGGATTTGAGTCACACGACCTGCGATTGCAGTTTCGTCACCGATACCATCGATGATGATAGTGGTGTCTTTGTTGATAACGATACGTTTAGCTTGACCTAAATCTTCTAACGTTGCTTTTTCCAGCTCCATACCGATCTCTTCAGAGATAACAGTACCGTTAGTCAGGATAGCGATATCTTGCAGCATTGCTTTACGACGGTCACCGAAACCAGGTGCTTTAACCGCAGCCACTTTCACGATACCACGCATGGTGTTCACGACTAATGTAGCCAGTGCTTCACCTTCAACATCTTCAGCAATGATCAGCAGTGGCTTGTTCGCTTTAGCAACGCCTTCTAATACTGGCAGTAATTCACGAATGTTAGACACTTTTTTGTCGACTAACAGGATGAATGGGTTTTCCAGTTCAACAACGCCAGTTTCTGGTTTGTTGATGAAGTAAGGAGATAAATAACCGCGGTCAAACTGCATACCTTCAACCACGTCTAATTCGTCTTCCAGACCAGTACCTTCTTCAACGGTGATAACGCCTTCTTTACCGACTTTCTCCATTGCTTCTGCAATTAATTTACCAACAGTTTCGTCGGAGTTTGCAGAAATAGTACCAACCTGTGCGATTGATTTAGTATCTGAACATGGAACTGACAGAGTTTTCAGTTCTTCAACAGCAGCAACGACTGCTTTATCGATACCACGTTTCAGATCCATTGGGTTCATACCCGCAGCAACTGCTTTCAGACCTTCGGTGATAATTGCTTGAGCTAAAACGGTAGCGGTTGTTGTACCGTCACCCGCTGCATCGTTAGCTTTAGAAGCAACTTCTTTCACCATTTGTGCACCCATATTTTCGAATTTATCTTCTAATTCGATTTCACGAGCAACAGAAACACCATCTTTAGTGATAACTGGTGATCCAAAAGATTTGTCTAAAACAACGTTACGGCCTTTAGGACCTAAAGTTACTTTAACTGCATCAGCAAGAACATTGACACCACGAAGCATTTTTGTACGAGCGTCATTACCAAATCTAACGTCTTTAGCTGCCATTATCTCTTTCCTTTAAATTCTTTTCGTTTGATGAAAGTTTTAAGTGAAAATTCTTATTCAACGATTGCTAAGATGTCGCTTTCGGACATGATTAACACTTCTTCGTTGTCGATTTTTTCAGCTTTTACGCCATAACCGTCGTTAAAAATTACGATATCGCCAACTTTCACATCCAGCGCTTTAACGTCGCCATTTTCGAGGATGCGGCCTTGGCCCACAGCGATAACTTCACCACGAGTTGATTTGCCCGCAGCACTGCCAGTTAACACGATACCACCAGCAGATTTAGATTCGATTTCTTTACGTTTAACGATAACACGGTCATGCAATGGACGAATTTTCATTAATAGTTCTCCTACAAATAAAGTCCATACGGGTAAAAGGTCGATACCAAGGTGATCTTCACCAGTACCATGTTTCAGGAGATTGGGATGAATAACTAAGACTTCAAGGGGTGGGAGATAAATTTTTTTATTATTTATCTCCCTACAGTTCAAAGGGAATTAAGGTTTAGGCGGGTTATCTTGGTTGGAATCTGAAGATTTATCGTCAGGAACACGATGGCTTTCACCATCAATAGTTCTTTCGCGATCAATAGTATAAGAAGGGTCATCTTGCTTGCGTTGGTACTCGCCTTCAAAAGTATTGCCATTTTGATAGCCACCACCCTGAAAACCATTTCCAGGTTGGTAAAACTTGATGTGCGGGATTAAACGCATCACAAATAATTTTTGTACTGGTGGTAGTAATAAAAGTAGTCCAATAAAGTCCGTAAAGAATCCAGGAACAATAAGTAAAAATCCTGCTAACACTAACGCCACACTTTTAATCATTTCAGCGGCAGGACTTTCACCACTCATTAATTTTTGTTGTATTTGCATGACATTTTTCATCCCTTGGTTCTTCACAAGTGAAACCCCCAAACAGGATGTGAGCACCACTAAAATTAATGTCATCAATACACCAATTTCAGCCGCAACTCGGACAAAAATGACCGACTCTATATACACCAAAATACATATCAGAATTAGTGGTAACCAGCGCACAAGTACTCCTTAATATCAATAAGCTACTGCATTTTTCGGGGCTAAATGAAAACCTTTGTGAACTATCTCTAAGAGACTACTATTCATATTCGCTTTTTTCATCAGTATAGCCATAATAATTGGGTCTCTGATCGTGATTTTCAACTCATGGACTAAGATCATTAACAAGGCTTATCTGTGATTTAAATCACACAATATAAATTCTATTGCACTAATCAATCCATAAAATGATCTAGGTTCAAGGTATGGGGTGATAAAGGGCATATGATCACCCCATAAGTCAGTAGAACATAATACTGATAAAGGAGTAATAGGTGGTAATCACCTAGAAGTTTAGTTTTAGGATATATTTTTAAAAGCGCATAAACGGACAGTAACTGTAATCTAATTAAGAAGGTTCTCATGTCAAACAATACTCGTATCGAAGAAGACCTGTTAGGTAAAAAAGAAGTTCCAGCTGATGCCTATTATGGTGTTCATACTCTGCGTGCGATTGAAAACTTTTATATCAGCGACCGCACCATTAACGATGTCCCAGAATTTATTCGCGGCATGGTAATGGTAAAAAAAGCAGCCGCACTAGCTAACAAAGAACTGCACACTATTCCTCGTAATATCGCAGATACCATCATCAAAGCGTGTGACGTTGTTTTGAATGAAGGCAAATGCATGGATCAGTTCCCAGTTGACGTATTCCAAGGTGGTGCGGGCACATCACTGAACATGAATACCAACGAAGTTCTGGCAAACATCGGTCTTGAACTGATGGGTCATAAAAAAGGTGAATATGAATTCTTAAACCCAAATGACCATCTGAACAAAAGCCAATCTACCAACGATGCATACCCTACCGGTTTCCGTATCGCGGTTTATAACTCTGTTCTGAAATTAATCGATTCTGTTACTTACCTGAAAAAAGGTTTTGAAAGTAAAGCAGAAGAGTACAAAGACATCCTGAAAATGGGTCGTACTCAATTACAAGACGCAGTACCAATGACTGTTGGTCAGGAATTCCATGCTTTCGCAACTCTTCTTAAAGAAGAAGAAAAAAATCTGAAACGTAGCATCGATTTACTGCTCGAAGTTAACTTAGGTGCAACTGCTATCGGTACTGGCCTGAACACAGCCCCTGGTTACCAAGAACTGGCTGTTAAAAAATTAGCAGAAGTAACAGGTTTAGCATGCGTACCATCAGAAGACCTAATCGAAGCAACTTCTGACTGTGGTGCTTACATCACTGTTCACGCTAGCCTGAAACGTTTAGCAGTTAAACTGTCTAAAATCTGTAACGACTTACGTTTACTTTCCTCTGGTCCTCGCGCAGGATTGAAAGAAATTAATCTGCCAGAATTACAAGCAGGTTCTTCTATCATGCCAGCAAAAGTTAACCCAGTAATTCCTGAAGTTGTTAACCAAGCATGCTTCAAAGTTATGGGTAACGACATCTGTGTAACGATGGCTGCTGAAGCAGGTCAATTACAATTAAACGTAATGGAACCAGCAATCGGTCAAGCGATGTTCGAATCCATTTCTCTGATGAGCAATGCATGCCGCAACTTAGTAGAAAAATGCGTTAACGGCATCACTGTTAACAAAGAAATCTGCGAAGCGTTTGTATTCAACTCTATCGGTATCGTAACTTACCTGAACCCATTCATCGGTCACCACAACGGTGATATCGTGGGTAAAATCTGTGCAGAAACAGGTAAGAGCGTACGTGAAGTTGTCCTAGAACGCGGACTGCTGACCGAAGCGCAACTGGATGATATCTTCTCTGTTGAGAACCTAAAACATCCAGCATATAAAGCAAAAAGATTTGACGACTAATTATTTATGTTTAGCATAAATAATTCTTAAGAATAAGGGCACGACTTTCCACCGGATAGCGTGCCTTTTTTCATGAATGCACACACAAATAATTAACATAACAGTTTCATAATTTTCATTTTTGTCGAGGAGTAAACACTATGTTAGCCGTAGAATTTGTCATTGTTCTGCTGGCCATTTTTTTAGGGGCCCGTCTTGGAGGGATAGGTATCGGTTTTGCCGGTGGCCTTGGTGTTCTGGTACTCGCTGCAATTGGCGTGAAACCGGGAACCATTCCTTTTGACGTAATCTCTATCATCATGGCAGTTATTGCCGCCATCTCTGCAATGCAAATTGCGGGTGGTTTGGATTACTTGGTTGCTCAAACAGAAAAACTACTGCGTCGCAATCCAAAATACATCACTATCCTTGCCCCTATCGTGACCTATTTCCTGACTCTGTTCGCAGGTACAGGTAATATCTCATTAGCAACTCTGCCAGTTATCGCAGAAGTGGCTAAAGAACAAGGCGTGAAACCATGTCGCCCACTGTCTACGGCTGTTGTTGCAGCTCAGATTGGTATCACAGCATCTCCAATTTCTGCGGCGGTTGTTTACATGGCATCTGTCATGGAAAACCCAGCAATGGTTGGTGCAGGTAACACCGTTAGCTATATCACGCTGTTAGGTATTTTATTACCAGCAACTTTCTTAGCTATCATCCTGATGTCTTTCATTATCTCTTGGACATTTAACTCTAAACTGTCTGATGACCCAATCTACCAAAAACGTTTAGCTGAAGGTTTAGTTGAACTGCGCGGTAGCCAAGTTAAAGAGATCAAACCAGGTGCTAAAGCGTCAGTTCTGCTGTTCTTACTTGGCGTTGTTGGTGTAGTTTGCTACGCAATCATCAACAGCCCAAGTTTAGGCATTGTGGCAACCCCACTGATGAACACCACTAACGCTATCCTGATTATCATGCTGACTGTGGCTACGTTAATCACTGTACTGTGCCGTGTAAACACTGATGCAATCCTGAACTCTAGTACCTTCAAAGCAGGTATGAGCGCATGTATCTGTATCTTAGGTGTTGCATGGTTAGGTGATACTTTCGTACAGCACAACATTGATTGGATCAAAGAAACTGCGGGTGACTTAATCCACGAACACTCATGGATGTTAGCGGTTATCTTCTTCTTCTGTTCTGCGCTTCTGTACTCTCAAGCAGCAACAGCGAAAGCTCTGATGCCGATGGCTCTGGCACTGAACGTTAGCCCATTAACCGCTATCGCTTCATTCTCAGCCGTATCTGGTCTGTTCATTCTGCCTACTTACCCAACTCTGGTTGCGGCAGTACAAATGGATGACACTGGTACAACTCGCATCGGTAAATTCGTCTTTAACCACCCATTCTTTATTCCGGGTACCATCGCTGTGGCACTGGCCGTTACCTTCGGCTTCCTGTTCGGCGGTATGATCCTGTAGTCATCAATGCAATGACTTAGGAACAGAGAAACCGTGGCTTTCTAGTCACGGTTTTTTTATATCTGCACTAAATCTGCCACCCATTTAGAATATCTAAAATAGATAACAATTAAGCTGACTTTATCTTATTAAAGAAAAAAGCAACCTAATCACGCTTAAATTTAAGTATTTACAACTAAGTAAATTAACCCATTCAAAATAGAACAATTCTTTTCATTTAAACAAACTGAAACAGTTTGTCATATTTAAAATTGAATTAAATGCTAAAAATAAATCACATAACACAATGAAAAATAACAATTAATACATAAAAAAAGATGATTTTGAGCGCAAGAAAGGATTGATGCGTCACAATTTAGTGACCAGTTGTTAATAAATGTAAAAATCAGAATTATATTCTTTATTATATAC
>NZ_JAERJY010000031.1:0-18791 GCF_018257375.1 Providencia sp. JGM181
ATTTCTCTAAGGAATCAACGCTATTGTGACTAAAGCGCCGTAACTGGGCTTGGGAATGCATTGCCCCTTCTAACAAAGAAGCATGGCTGAGTTTATCAGCCAGAATACGGTCTTCCGCCGTCATTAATGCGGTGATCAAGGCATGGTTAGCAGCAAAGCCAGAGATAAACAAAATGGCACGTGGATAACCCAACCAATCCGCCAGCTTCTGCTCCGCTTGGTAATGAGCGTGAGTGAACCCCGTGATATGTCCAGAGCCGCCACTTCCTACTCCATACTCTTGCGCACCTTGCTGCCAAGCACGGATAATTTCAGGATGTTGGCTCAGCCCTAAATAATCATTCGACGAAAAATTCAGGTAGCTTTTGCCTTGAAAATGGAGTTCCCGACCAGAGCTTTTTTCAATACATCTGCGCTCACGCCATGCAGAAGCGTCTTTACGCTTCTGCAATTGGCTATCGATAAACGATGTCCAACCCATCAGACTGCCGCATTATAGAATTGCGGATTGTCAGCGGTTAACAGTGTTTCTGCCAGTTTCGCTGCTTGTAGATCTTCCCCGTCTTCCATTTCGATACGTTCAGGGTTGATATTCAGCTTTTTAAACAGCGCAATATCTTTGTTTTCATCAGGGTTTGGCGTGGTTAACAGTTTGCAGCCATAGAAAACAGAGTTCGCACCCGCCATAAAGCACAACGCTTGAGTTTGCTCGTTCATATGTTCGCGACCTGCGGATAAACGCACATAGGAGCTTGGCATCATGATCCGCGCCACTGCAATGGTACGAATAAAATCAAATGGATCGACATCTTCATTATCAGCCATTGGAGTGCCTTCAACCTTCATCAACATATTGATAGGCACGCTCTCTGGTGGTTTTGGTAAGTTAGCCAGCTGCACGAGTAATGCCGCACGGTCACTGACTTTTTCACCTAACCCCAAAATTCCACCCGAGCAAACTTTAATTCCCGCATTACGCACATTATCCAGCGTATCTAAACGGTCTTGGTAAGTTCGCGTGGTGATAATATTGCCGTAATATTCCGGTGAAGTATCAAGGTTATGGTTATAGTAATCCAGACCCGCGTCCGCTAAGCGACCCGCTTGCGAATCATCAATCATTCCCAGCGTCATGCACGTTTCCATGCCTAACGCTTTCACTTCCTTGACCATCATTTCAAGGTAAGGCATATCGCGCTCTTTCGGGTTACGCCATGCTGCCCCCATACAGAAACGCGTAGAACCGGCATTTTTAGCTTTTTTCGCCGATTCAACCACTTGCTGGACTTCCATCAAGCGCTCAGTTTCCAAGCCCGTTTTATACCGCGCACTCTGAGCGCAATACTTACAATCTTCAGGACATGCCCCGGTTTTGATAGACAGCAAGGTGCTCACTTGCACTTGTTGCGGGTCAAAATGTTGGCGATGTACTTGCTGTGCTTGAAATAGTAATTCGAAAAACGGCATTGAAAACAGTTCGTTAGCTTGTTTTATTGTCCACTGTTTTAGTTGGCTCACGGGAACTCTCCAGTTGAAAAAGTTGTTGCCAGTTTAAATATTGCGATTATCATGTCAACTAAATGATCTAAAAAAAGTTGACGAAAGATAATGATGGACAGTTGCGATATTGCTTTTGATGCCAAGCACATTTGGCATCCTTACACCTCAATGAGTCACCCTATTCCTGCCTATCCAATCGTTGCAGCAGAAGGTGCGGAGCTGATTATGGAAGATGGTAGAAGACTGATTGACGGGATGTCATCGTGGTGGGCAACCATTCATGGCTATAATCACCCAGTACTCAATCAAGCGGTCACCGACCAACTAGCGAAAATGTCTCACGTGATGTTCGGGGGCATTACCCATCCACCCGCCATTGCATTATGCAAACAACTGGTTGCCATCACCCCAGAGCCACTCGAGTGTGTTTTTCTTGCGGATTCTGGTTCAGTCGCCGTAGAAGTTTCCTTAAAAATGGCGCTGCAATACTGGCAAGCTCGCGGTGAAAAGCGCCAGCGAATTCTCACTTTACGTCATGGTTATCACGGCGATACTTTTGGTGCGATGGCGGTGTGTGATCCTGACAACTCCATGCACGGTTTATACAAAGGTTATTTACCGCCCCATATTTTTGTCGACGCGCCTCAGAGTGGTTTCCATGATGAATGGAATGAAAGTGATCTTCAGCCACTCAAACGCCAACTTGCCGAGAATCATCAAGATATTGCCGCGATCATCCTCGAACCTATCGTTCAAGGTGCGGGAGGAATGCGTTTTTATCATCCTAATTACCTCAAAGGCGTTCGTGAGCTTTGTGACCGTTACGGATTACTGCTCATTGCGGATGAAATCGCCACAGGGTTTGGCCGTACCGGAAAGTTATTTGCTTGCCAGCATGCGGAAATTTCACCTGATATCATGTGCCTAGGTAAAGGTTTGACGGGGGGTTATATGACCCTCTCGGCCACCATTGCTACTCGCCATGTCGCGGAAACCATCAGTAATGGAGAAGCAGGCTGCTTTATGCACGGGCCAACCTTTATGGGAAATCCATTGGCCTGCGCCGTTGCCAATGCCAGTTTGAAATTATTGCTAGAAAGCCCATGGCAAGAAACTGTTGCCAACATTGAACAGCAACTGAGAACGGAGTTACTTCCCCTTGCCCGTTATTCAAGTGTTCAGGATGCTCGGGTGTTAGGCACTATTGGTGTGATTGAGATGAAGCAGCCGGTCAATACGGCCGAATTGCAGAAAGTTTTTGTGGCTGAAGGGGTATGGGTACGCCCATTTGGTAAGCTTATTTATGTGATGCCGCCATATATTATTACCCCAGAACAACTGAGCAAAATAACTCAAGCAATGGAAAAAGTGCTCGCCGCTTAACGTAAAATGTCGCTGAACTATCTGCTCAGCGACATTTGCTCAACCGTTAACGGAATGTCACCCACATACAGCCCGCAGAGGCTTTATAACGCGCTAATTCAGTTAATTTTCCAGTGATAGAGTCAATCTCTGACACGGAAATATGATCGGATTTTTGTCCGCTTGACACCAAGAAACGCCCTGATGGGTCAATGTTAAAACCACGAGGCTGCGCTTGCGTTGGGTAGCGTCCAACTAAACTTAACTCGCAACCATTCTCAGAAACTTGATAGTGAGCTAAGTAACTCTCTGAACGTTCACTCGCATATAAATAACGACCATTTGGCGTGATATGAATATCCGCCGCCCAACGCTGGCTCTGATTCCCCTCAGGATACAATGCTACATTCTGCATTTCACGGTAACGCGTAAATTTATGATAAACATTGATCGTGGAATCCAGTTCATTTAAGCAGTAAATCACTTTTTCTTGAGGGTGTAGCGCTAAATGGCGAGGACCTGCTTTTGGTGCCGTTGTAATTTGATCCGCTGTAGCTTCGGTTAAATAACCATTGTTTGCCAGATCAAATAAACGAATATGATCTTCGCCTAAACATGGCACCCACAACTGCTGATTATCAGCGTCCATATGGGATGAATGCGGGTGGCGTAATCCTTCGATAACTTGAATGGGTGATCCTGCAATGCCGTCACTACCAATCGGTAATACCGCTAAATTGTGCTGGTGGTAAGAAGGAACAAACAAAAATTTACCGCTATTATCCAGCGATAAATGCACAGGTTTTCCTGATACGCTGGTTTGCGCTTTAAAACGTAATGTACCTTGAGGTTCAATATCATAGGTCACAACACTCAGGTGAGGGCCGACCCCGATATACAGATGCTTTTTATCGTGGCTCACCACCATTGGCTGCACTTGCCCCGGTGTACTCACGGTTTGCAGTAGTGAAAGTTCACCCACTTGATTCATCGCCCAAACGTGAATTTGTTGGGTTTCTGGGCTGGCAACATAAACAACCTGATCCATCCTGACTCCTTGATTGATAGTAAAATCATCGAATGAAATAATTGAGTGACTATACCGAAAAAAAATCAAATTGCCGCTAAAAAACCAAATTACGGTTAAAAACCCAATAACCACTAAAAACCTTCGCAGCACAGTTTAGTGTATAAACACTAATCAACTTCAGTTATCATAAAGCCCTAAAATGAATCCGAAAAAATTATATGGAGTCGTTTATGTCATACCGTGTTATTGCCCTCGATCTCGATGGAACGCTACTTGATCACCAGAAAAAAATTCTGCCCGAATCTTTAGAAGCTCTGAATGAAGCCCGTCGACAAGGGGTCAAAGTCATCATTGTGACAGGTCGTCACCATGTGGCTATTCATCCGTTTTATCAGACACTTGACTTAGATACCCCTGCAATTTGCTGTAACGGTACCTATCTGTATGACTATTTAGGTAAAAAAGTCTTAGAGTCGAACCCAATGACGGTCGATTCTGCCGCCTTACTGATTGAAAAACTGCGTGGCTCCAATATTCAGCATTTAATGTATGTTGATAACGCAATGCTGTATCACACGAAAACTGAAGGTGTGGCGCGTACATTAAATTGGGCGCAATCTTTACCTCAACACCAGCGCCCAACTTTCGAATTTATCGAAGATTTCGCTCATGCGCTCAATCAGTATGAGTATATTTGGAAATTTGCCGTCACCTCACCAGACCATCAACGCCTGCACGATGTTGTTCGTGAAATTGAGTCAGAATTAGACTTGGATTGCGAATGGTCGTGGGAAGATCAGGTGGATGTGGGTCGCAAAGGTAATAGCAAAGGCCAGCGCCTGAAAGAGTGGGTTGAATCCCAAGGCATGAGCATGAATGATGTGGTTGCTTTCGGCGATAATTTCAATGATTTAAGTATGCTAACCACAGCAGGTTTAGGAGTTGCTATGGGTAACGCCGTTGATGAAATCAAGCAGCAAGCCAAGTTAGTGACTCGTGTTAATACCGAACCGGGTATCGCCGAAGTGATCCGTAAATACGTTTTGTAAAACAACTCAGTGCAAGGCTCTAAGTTATTTGCATTGCAGCTAGGCGACAAATTCACTCATCCCTAGGAGCATACACAAGTATATGACTAGGGTGAGTTAATGAAGTCAACAACGCTGTGGTGTGAAGAACGACGAGCCTTTAGAACGTTTTAGAAAGAGATGCCGACTTAACCTGCGCAAACACCTTCCGCCCTTTACGAATCGAAAGTTCATCCCTAGCCCAGCGCGTGATCCTTGCCCATAAATAGTGCTCATCCCCCAAATCTAACTTCACATCCACTTGCTCGCCATCCTCTATCCATTCCACTACTTCCGCAGAAAGAATATTACGGATACTGCTCACTGAAGGTTTTTCAAGCACTAAAGAGACATCAGATGCATCAATACGTAATCGCAACGCACTGTTTTTATCTACATCTACGCGAGGGATCCACAATTTTTGATTACCCACCATCACCGCCGTCATTTGATAATCAGGGTGCTGGCTATGCACCTCCACACTCAGCACACTACTCAACGTTTCTTGCTGTAACCAAGGACGTAATGCACTACTTGCCCATACCTCTTCTAGAGGACCAAACGCCTTCACTTTACCTTGCGCCATGACGATAACTTTATCCGCCAAACGTAGAATTTCATCGAGGCTATGACTGACATACAAAATTGGGATTTTAACGTCTTGGGAAAGCTTTTCTAAGTAAGGCAATAATTCACGCTTGCGTGGAAGATCAAGAGAAGCTAATGGCTCGTCCATTAACAGAATTTCAGGCGCTGTTAATAATGCGCGCCCAATCGCCACCCGCTGTTTTTCCCCCCCGGATAGGGTCATTGGGAAGCGATTTAGTAATTTTTCAATCCCCAACAATTCAACGATATCGTCGAATCGCTCTTTCATTTGCGGCGCCATACCGTAGCGTAAATTGCTTTTTACGCGGTAGTGGGGAAATAACCGAGCGTCTTGGAAAACATAGCCAATATGACGTTTCTCAGGAGGCAAGCAGATCCCTTTTTCGATATCCACCAGCGTGCGTCCATTGAGAACGATGCGTCCTTTATTTGGCTTAGTTAACCCGCCTATCACGTTGATTAGTGATGTTTTTCCCGCACCTGATAATCCAAAAACTGCCGTGATGCTTTCAGTAGGTAGCTGGGTATTCACTTCCATTTGTAAGTCACCCAATTTTTGCGCAAAATTTAGTTCTAACATATTAGGCTACCCCCAGACGCTTCTTGCCCCAACGGGTCAGCCATTCTGAAATTAACAATGAAATTAATGCTAAGACAATCGCAATAATACACAGACGCGCCGCATCAGTTTCTGCTCCCGGCGTTTCTATCAATGTATACATAGCGAGTGGGATTGTCTGAGTTTCCCCTGGAATATTAGACACAAACGTAATAGTTGCCCCAAATTCGCCAAGAGAACGTGCAAAAGCTAAAACCGTACCGACGATAATTCCCGGTAACGATAATGGAATGGTGATCGTGAAAAAAACTCTTAATGGGCTCGCGCCAAGGGTTCGTGCAGCTTGTTCCAGCTTTTTATCTACAGCTTCTAGCGCTAAGCGTATCGCTCTCACCATTAATGGAAATGCGACCACCGCCGATGCTAATGCCGCACCCCGCCAACTGAATGTAAAACTGAAACCAAACCAGTCATACAGCCATTCGCCAATAAATCCTCGCTTACCCATACTGACGAGTAGCAAATACCCCACTACCACTGGCGGTAGCACCAGTGGTAAGTGGATAATACTGTCGAGCAATGTTTTGCCAGGAAAATGGCAGCGGACTAATACCCAAGCCATCAAAATGCCAAACGGTAAGCTAAATAGCACCGCTACGCTGGAAACTTTTAAACTGAGGTAAATCGCTTCCCATTCATAAGGACTTAACATCTGCAACGATATGATCTCTTAATTATTTTTGATTTGGAGTGAAGCCGTAACGCTTGAATATTTCTGAAGCCGCTGGGGTTTTCAGGTATTCATAGTAATCACGGGTCGCTTTATTATCCTGATCTTTCACAATTCCCATTGGATATTCAACAGGTTTATGAGTGTCTGCAGGGAAAATACCCACTACTTTTACTTTTTGGCTTGCAACAGCATCAGAACCGTACACAATACCTAATGGTGCTTCTTGGCGTTCAACGAGTGCCATGCCGCTACGTACGTTGTTTGTACGCGCTAATAATGGGTCAACCGTTTCCCAAGCCCCTAAATAGGTTAATGCTTCTTTAGCATAGATCCCAACAGGAACGTGGTCAGGGTCGCCGACTGCTAAGCGGCCGCCATCTAACAGTTTTTTCCAATCTGTCTGTTTGTTAATTTCCACTTTATCGATTTTTGAATCTTTAGGTGCAATCAACACTAACTCGTTACCTAATAAAGTATAACGGGTGTCTTTAACCATTAGATTTTTATCAATCGCAAAGTCCATCCACTGCTGGTCAGCAGAGATAAACATGTTTGCGGGTGCACCTTGCTCAATTTGGCGAGCCAGCGTTGAAGAAGATGCATAAGAAGCCACTACTTCAACATTCGTTTCTTTCTTATATTGCTCTGAAATTTCATTCAGTGCGTTAGTCAGTGATGCCGCCGCAAATACGGTAATTTTTTCAGCCGCGAAGCTATTACCTGCCATAGTCAGTGTTAACGTGGCACCCGCAACCAGAGATATCAAACCTTTTTTCATGTTAATCCACCATTGTATTATTTAACACGCTATATATATCAAGATACAGCGTTAACTTAAAGTCAAACAATGCATAAAAGTGTGCTAGCTCAAGAACTCATCCACTTTTTCTCAATGGGATACTTATCATGCTCATTACACTGTAGGATTTTTGGGTCTGAGCATCATCGCTTTTATATAGCCTTAAATATATTTCCTTTGTAATTTTATCGGCACAAATCATTTACATTTGAATGTTTAATTCAATTTTTTTGCCATGCGTCATGAAAAAAGGAAAAGGTATGATTCCCCCACAGATAGTACGTGCTCCAGCCCAAAGTAATTACATAAGCGGATTAACGACCGAACAATTTAATCAATTATTTGATAAAGAGATTAACCCAGAAACATTGGATGCGTTGGAAAAACAGGCAGGAAATGGAAATTTAAACAGCATTGAGTTATTGCACAATATTGCCCTACGCCAAGACCCTTCAGGAAAAAAAGCCGAAAATATCCTATTCGATTTATTCAGTGGTAAACAGCCAGCAAAAAAAGGAATTGATAAGGAAATCCAGAAAACCAGTAAAGCGTTATACCAACTATATACCGACAAAAAACTCGCAAACCACTTTGACGATTCAAAACTAAAAGCTCCCTCCAAGCTCCTCTATATTATTGGTTCATCCATAAAGAATCTCATGGATAAGATTGGGTTGAGCACCTTGTTATTCAACGATGATAAAACTGAATCAACAATTTGGGATACAAATAGAATGGTCACCAGCGATGAAATTGATTCCGCAAATAAAGCCTTCAACGCTTTACCATCAGATATAACCATCAATAGCTCAATGCCTCTTACTCTAAGTGGGTTCGATTTTTTGAAGGACAATATTAAGCAAAAAGAGAAAAATGCGCAGGGATTGAGTCAACTTGAATTATTTCCCGTCAATGTCCACGAACATTGGATTTTGCTTGCACTTTATCGAGACCCATTGACACAGAAAACCGATAGTATGGTATTCAATTCATTCACTGCACTGGCGCCAGAAACTCGTGAACAGCTCATGGATGCCGCTCAAGTTGTTGGGGCTGGCGATAATATGATCTTTATTGAAGGGAATATTCAACAATACGTGCCAAATGGTTGTGGGCTATTTGTTCTTGAAGCAATCAAAAAATTAACTGAGAACACACAACAAGATCCAAGAGAGATCCTCAAAACATTCCACAAAAATTTCCCAGAAAAATCCATTGAAGAACAGCAGCAATTTAATATTCAGAACCGCAGGGAACTGTTTTCAAACTATTACGATGCTCAACATTATTAATCTTAAAGCGCTTTCCTAAAACGAAAAGCCCCTTGGCTGCATACACAACCAAGGGGCTAGGATTAATTCGAGCTAAGCTCGCTATGTATTACTTATTTTCAGTATTATGGTGATGCGGAACATGGGCTTTAGACAATAGGTTAAAGAATGAACCTAAGCCATAGATCAGACCCATGATCAATACCATTACAACCGGAACCATTAATAGGGCAAAGCCCAAACTTTTGATAAGTTCTAACATCTAAGCCTCTTCAGTGATACTGTGCTCACCAGCATTCTGATACGCTGACGAGGGAAAAATCAATATAACAAAAATAATAACGCACAATAGCATTATATTGCATACTATTTTAGACAAATTATTATACTAGCAACATACTAAATGTGCTTTTTGCCTTTGCCGCCACAATCCTAGCAGGGAGATCTTAAACAATGCAGGCCGAAATCTTACTTACATTGAAGCTACAGGGAAGTTTATTTGCCGACCCTCGCCGAATTGCCCTATTAAAGCAGATAAAAGCGACAGGATCGATTAGCCAAGGCGCTAAACTTGCTGGGATCAGCTATAAAAGTGCGTGGGATGCCATCAATGAAATGAATCAACTTACCGATGATATTCTGCTGGATAGATCGACCGGAGGCAAAGGTGGCGGCGGAACCACTCTCACCCAGTATGGAGAAAGATTAATCCAGCTCTATGATTTACTGGGGCAAATTCAACAAAAAGCCTTTGATGTGCTCAAAGATGATAGCCTTCCCCTTGATAGTTTACTCGCTGCAATCTCTCGCTTTTCATTGCAAACCAGTGCCCGAAACCAATTTTTCGGTACTCTGATTGCTCGAGATCACAACCATGTTTTACAGCATGTTCAAGTGAAACTGGCCGACAAGAAAACTGTCATTAATGCCGCACTAACCGAGTCCAGCGCTAACCGCCTTGGCTTAGTTGAAGGGAAAGAAGTCCTCGCTCTGATTAAAGCGCCGTGGGTCAAATTGACCAAACAACCAAGCGAAACCCATTTTGATAATCAACTGGCAGGCACCGTTTCAACCCTGGAAAGAGGCCCTGAAAACAGCGAGATCCTTGTCGCTTTAACGGGTGGAGAAACACTCTGCTCTACCTTATCAAATCAAGAAGTTGATGCGTTAAAACTGGCGATTAACGACCCAATTACAGCGCTATTTAATGCTGACCAAGTGATTATCGCTACGCTTTGTTAGATTTTTAGGGGTTAACGCCCCTAATATTACCCCTGATTCACTATTTTTTAGCTTCCCCTCATGTTGGCTTATTGACTTTACCTGTAAACCTGATTATTTGTGGTAGCAGGCAGGTCAATGATAAGGAAGCTAAATGAGCTCGATAACAATACAAAATGGGTGCTTTAAGCTGAGCGAGACCCAAACGCTTGATATTCCTCATCTCGAAATTCATTCGGGTGAAAGCTGGGCTTTTATTGGTGCCAATGGTAGCGGAAAATCATCGCTAGCACGCGTACTCTCCGGAGAATTGCAATCTCTTTCCGGAATCACCCAAAGCGGCTTCAAGTCCCCTATCCGCCTCTCTTTTGAGCAGCTACAAAAAATCATTGCAGAAGAGTGGCAACGTAACAACACCGACTTACTCAGTGACGATGAAGAAGATACAGGTTTTACTGCCGCAGAAATTATTCAACTTCATCATAAAGATAATGAACTGTGCTTAGAGCTTGCGGCTAAATTTGGCATCAGCGACTTGCTATCACGCCGCTTTAAATATCTGTCTACCGGGGAAACTCGCAAAGTCTTACTGTGCCAAACTTTGATGAGCTCTCCAGACTTACTGATCCTCGATGAACCTTTTGATGGCTTAGATATCTATTCACGAAGCAATCTTAGCGAGCTGCTATTTAGTCTGCATGATAAAGGTCTCACTTTGGTATTAGTTCTCAATCGATTTGATGAGATTCCCGATTTTGTTGAGCACATTGGTGTTGTCGCTGACTGTAAACTCACTCTAAGTGGAGATAGAGAGTCAGTGCTTGCTAACACCCTAATCCACCAGCTACAACACAGTGAAAAAATCAAGCAACTCACTATTCCTGAACAAGAAGATCCCACGATTGAAGAGGCTCTAGATACAGAGGCACCACGTATTGTTTTAAACAATGGTGTCGTTAGCTACAACGATAAACCCATTTTACATGAGCTGAATTGGCAAGTTAATCCCGGAGAACATTGGCAGATTATTGGTGAAAATGGTGCGGGTAAATCCACATTGTTAAGCCTGATCACTGGTGACCATCCTCAAGGTTATAGTAATGATTTAACCTTGTTTGGACGCCGTCGCGGCAGCGGAGAAACGATTTGGGATATTAAGCGCCATATTGGCTATGTCAGTAACAGTATTCATCAAGAGTATCGTGTGGCAACCAGTGTACTCAACGTAATTATTTCCGGTTTCCATGACTCCATCGGTCTGTATCAAACACCTTCAGACCGCCAAGTTCAGTTAGCTTATGAATGGCTAGCACTGCTTGGATTTGCACCACAAACGGCTCAACAACCATTTCATAGCTTATCGTGGGGTCAACAGCGATTAATTCTGATTGCTCGCGCTTTGGTTAAACACCCTACCATGCTTATTTTGGATGAACCTCTTCAAGGGCTTGATGGGCTAAATCGCCTGCTGGTATTACGTTTTATCGATATTATGCTTAGCCGAGGAAATACTCAGCTATTGTTTGTTTCACATCACCAAGAAGATGCCCCATCGTGCATTACCCATCGCCTGAAGTTTGTCCCTGATGGGGATAAATACCGCTACGATATTGAAATTGTCTCAGAATTATAACCTTGCTATCTTGCTGGTAAGTATTTACTTACCAGCATCATTTATTACCCCTTATCAAATTTCCCAATAAATTAATCCAGCACATATTATTATTGAATTTTTCACTTGCTGTATCGATTCACTTAGGGTTAAATCTATGGCATACCTTCTGATTTACAGAGCCAGTGACACGGTGCTAAAACACCTAATAGACTAAATCGTTTCGCCTAACCTTAAGTGAAATTAAAATCACTAATCCTTAGATATTATTGATTTTTTTGACTTAAAACTGAGAAAACGTCATGTTGTCACTAGCGTTCGGGACGACTATCCCTATAATGTAGGTCAGCAATAATTCATTTCTAATTTGAATGTACTGATAGGAGTTTTAGCTATGGCTGTAACTAAACTGGTTTTAGTAAGACACGGTGAGAGTGAGTGGAACAAAGAAAACCGCTTCACCGGTTGGACTGATGTAGAACTGTCAGAGAAAGGTCGTGAAGAAGCCAAAAATGCAGGTCAACTGCTGAAAAAAGAAGGTTTTGTTTTTGATTTCGCTTATACTTCCGTTCTAAAACGTGCCATCCACACCTTATGGAACATTCTGGATCAAGTTGAACAGCAATGGCTGCCAGTTGAAAAAAGCTGGAAATTAAACGAGCGTCATTACGGTGCACTGCAAGGCTTAGACAAATCAGAAACCGCTGCTAAATACGGTGATGAGCAAGTGAAACTGTGGCGTCGCGGTTTTGCAATTACTCCACCAGACCTGACTAAAGATGATGAGCGTTTCCCTGGTCACGACCCACGTTACGCAAACTTAAAACCATCTGAATTACCAGTGACTGAAAGCTTAGCAACCACTATCGACCGTGTTGTTCCTTATTGGGAAGAAGTGATTAAGCCACGTGTTGAAAAAGGTGAGAAAGTGATCATTGCCGCTCACGGTAACTCACTGCGGGCTCTGGTTAAATACTTGGACAACATGGGTGAAGAAGAAATTCTGAACCTGAACATCCCAACAGCAGTGCCACTGGTTTATGAGTTCGATGAGAACATGAAACCAATCAAGCGCTACTATCTGGGTAACCAAGACGAAATCGCAGCAAAACAAGCTGCGGTTGCAAACCAAGGTAAAGCGAAGTAATTACTGACTTCTCTCCATACCTAATGGATTGAATTGAGGGTTAAGCCGATGGCTTAGCCCTTTTTTATGGGTCTTTTTCTCTCTTTTTGATATTTGATTATAAAATCCATCACCTCGGAGTGTCGAAAACACCGATAACCGACTATCATAGGGAAAAATTCACTGAAAGGTTGATAAATCAAGAAAATGAATAAGTTTAATCTATATGTCTGGGTAGGGTTGATCCTCAGCGCCAGTATTTTAGGTGCGCTACTGTATATGTTACAAACCGGGGAAATGACTCTTGAAGGACCTGCGGGTAGCGCAAACCCTGAGCTGATGAAAACATTGATGATTATTGCGTGTGTCAGTTTTCCACTGCAAATTGTCAGCATGATGGTACTCAATTATAAACCTACATTCGCCATTGTTCTTGCCGTGGTCAGTAGCGTAGCGCTCATGCCAATTACTATTGTGTTTGCGATGGGGATGGTTTTTTCTGCCATTCGCTGGCGTTACCACCAACTCACGCCATTTGATACCACTATTAATGTGCCTTTCGATGTCAGCATCCCGATGAATAAACGCATCAATACAATGATGGTATTCCCAATTGCGATTTTAGGTATTGTGTTGATTGTATTAAGCCAAAGCCTAGGTATGTTTTTATTCGTACTGGCCGTTTTCTTAGGTTTCTTTGGTAAAAAAGCGAGTAGCACTACCTATTTGGCTATCAAAGATACACATTTTTATATTCGCCCAAATATCTTTGCTTATTGTTACCGTATTCCACTCAAAGATGTGTTCTACGTAAAAAGTGAGAAAGGAAAATTATTTTTCACTGCTAAAGTAGACGGTTCAGATATTCAGCTCTCTGCTAATCCTGCCAATATGACTCCTGAAGATCAGGCAAATATTGAAAAATTATTAAGCCGAGTGCAAAAATAGTCACAAAAAAGCCAGTTCCGAGAACAACGAACTGGCTTTTTCATTCATGCTATTAAGTGCGTAATTTGTTGATTACTTTTGACGACGAGCAATCACCGCATCGGATAACTGACGCAATACTTTTTCCGTATCATCCCAACCAATACACGCATCAGTGACACTCTTACCGTAAACCAAAGGCTCACCAGATTCTAAATTCTGGTTACCTTCAACTAGGTGGCTTTCGATCATCACCCCCGTAATTGAGCGATCGCCATTGCTAAGCTGGGCGCTAACATCCGTGGCAACTTCCATCTGTTTTTCAAATTTCTTGCTGCTGTTCGCATGACTAAAGTCGATCATAATGCTTGGGATAAGCCCTGCATTCGTTAACCCTTCACGCACGTCTTTAACATGTTCAGCGCTGTAATTGGGCGTTTTGCCACCACGTAAAATAATATGGCAGTCAGGGTTTCCGCTTGTATTCACAATCGCTGAATGGCCCCATTTAGTGACCGATAAGAAACTGTGCGCCGAGCGCGCTGAATTAATAGCATCAATCGCAATTTTAATTGTGCCATCAGTTCCGTTTTTAAACCCTACAGGACAAGATAAGCCGGAAGCTAATTCACGGTGGATTTGTGATTCAGTGGTACGCGCACCAATGGCACCCCAGCTCATTAAATCCGCCACATATTGTGGGCTGATCACATCGAGGAATTCACCCGCCGTTGGTAAGCCTTGGTCATTGATCGTTAGCAGCAGCTCGCGCGCGATACGTAATCCTTCGTTAATATCAAAGCTGTGATCCATATGTGGATCGTTAATTAATCCTTTCCAACCAACGGTAGTACGCGGTTTTTCAAAATAAACACGCATCACAATTTCTAAAGAACCTTTTAACTCTTCACGAAGTTTTTTCAAGCGCTCAGCATATTCCAAAGCCGCTTTTGTATCGTGAATAGAACATGGACCAATGACAACGACTAGACGGTCATCTTCCCCTACTAGGATATTGTGAATAGCATGACGAGCTTCATGAACGGTAAACGCCGCTTTATCGGTTGCTGGAAATTTTTCAAGCAGTGCAATAGGGGGTAATAATTCTTTTATTTGTTTTACTCTGACGTCATCGTTCTGATAGTTCATACTGGCATATCCAATGTTTATTATTTTTCCTAAAGTTGAGTTACATACCTTTTTGAGTCTCAATAGCTAACAATTAACTTAAAATGCGACAGGTATCGAATTTTCAATCTAACTGTTCCCTAGCCATCTGTAAACAGCCAAAATGGCGAGATAATCACTCATTATTCCGCTTCTGATTATAAAATGAGGTGAAACTGTGATATCTAGCACAATAGCTAAACAATAGAGGGATAATACAGAGTAAAAATATAAAGAAACGGCCAAATAACGATGATGTTACTTTAGCCGTTTTTTGCATTTTTTCCTACTGAGTTACTAACTCAACAAGAGACTTAATCACGAGATAACGCCGTTGAGCCATTTTCTTTCGCGGATTTGATCCACAACCGAGAACCATTCAATGCGATGCCAAGCAGAATTAAATATTCCAGTGACATTGCATAAACGCCTTGGATAAAGAAAATCACAATGCTAATAACGTTAATCACAACCCAGAGCAACCAGTTTTCTACATACTTACGAGTCATTAAAATCATCGCAACCACAGATAACACGGTCATTGTGGAATCCCAGAATGGGAAAGCATCTGGGTCTATTGTTGGTAAAGTTAAATTAGCACCAAAGAGGTTTAATAATTCAACAGCCCAAGTTGCAAGGCGCCCAAATACCGCATCAATATTAAAGGTAAGGAAAATAATAGCTAAAACTGAAATAACCAGCGTTGTTAACGCTTTAGGAAGACTTAACCAACGGATTTTCAACTCAGCTTCTTGAGAGTTTGATACGCGACTCCACGCATACCAACCATAAATATTGGCACCGAAGAAAAATACCTGTAAAAGCAAATTAGCGTATAACTGAATTTGGAAAAAAATCACTGCGAATAAGGTCACGTTAATGAGACCAAATAAGTAGTTGATAGTTTTTTCAAAGCTTGCCAATAGAATGCACAATAAACCCGCTATTGTGCCAACAGCTTCAATATACGAAAGGTCATAAACAGTTCCCCATACAGGGATCTGCACTAACGTATTTGCGGTGCTAAAAAACTCCATTTTTAAATCCTATTTATCATTCATCGTTAAAATAGCATTGCTCATCAATATCACACGGTTAACTTATTTGAAATTAAACCGAACATTTTTGGTTGTTATTTTAGACTTTCTGCAAACTTTAACATTTTATCCAATGGTAATAGGGCTTTTTCACGCAACTGTGCATCTACATGAATTTGATGCTCGATACCATTGCCTTCTAAGGCCTCTGTAATTGCCTGTAAGCCATTCATCGCCATCCAAGGACAATGAGCACAAGTCCGGCATGTCGCCCCCTCACCTGCCGTTGGAGCGATATACAGTGACTTATCTGGACATGCTTGCTGCATTTTATAAAAAATACCTTTATCGGTCGCCACTATCATGGATGGGTTAGGTAAAGTTTGTGCAGCTTTAATCAGTTGGCTCGTTGAACCAACAGCATCCGCTAAATCTACAACCGCCTGAGGCGATTCAGGATGAACCAATACCGCCGCTTCAGGATACATGGCTTTCATTTTCTCTAATGATTGGGTCTTAAATTCATCGTGAACGATACAAGCCCCTTGCCAACAAAGAATATCCGCGCCAGTTTGTTGTTGAACATAGCGCCCTAAGTGCTTATCCGGCGCCCAAATAATCTTTTCTCCGAGGCTATCTAAGTGTTCAATCAACTCCACCGCAATACTGGATGTCACGACCCAATCTGCACGGGCCTTTACCGCGGCTGACGTGTTCGCATACACCACCACAGTTCTGTCTGGGTGAGCATCACAGAAGCGGGCAAATTCTTCGTCTGGGCAGCCAATATCCAGCGAGCATTGTGCGTCGAGTGTTGGCATCAAGACATTTTTTTCTGGGCTTAGGATTTTGGCTGTTTCCCCCATAAATCGTACGCCAGCAACAACCAGGGTTGATGCATCATGTCGAGCGCCAAAACGCGCCATTTCAAGAGAATCAGCAACACAGCCGCCAGTTTCTTCCGCTAATGCTTGTATTTCAGGATCGGTATAGTAATGCGCGACAATCACCGCATTTTTTTCGACCAATAATTGCTTAATGCGCTCACGGTAAAACGCTTTCTGATCGGTATTTAACGGTGCTGGTTTAGGAGGAAAAGGATAAACAGCATGGTCAAAATCGATAAACTCGCTCATTTCTTGCCTCTGTTTAGCAGAAAGTTATTTTATGCCTGAAAATATTCATAAAACTCCTAATTCTGCACATTTTTGTTTTATATACTAAACAAGATACGCTTATTTGGCTAAGATGTCTCCAACCTTTTCATCTATGAGCGAATGATTTTGCTGTAGCGCCCTTTTTCACGATTTGTTTTTCGCTTTTCACCTCATTTGTCGGTATCTTAGCGGCTTCTGTTAACTCCAATAGGTTAGTTATGGAATCACCTGCAACGCTATTAAATAAAATAATTTCTATTTCATTACTCGAACCTAGAATCGAAGCCGTCATACTGACTGGCTCTAGAGGACGAGAATTAGACATCGATGGCTATTCAGACATTGATATTGAACTCATTGGTCATGGTGTGACTGCACTTTTTAATGATAAGCAATGGGTTAGCCTTATTGCCAATCCATTAATCGCATTACATTTAGATAATGGTGGTGAAAATGAGCCAGAAGATCCCACCTGCTTAGTAATTTATGAAGAAGGGCGCAAAGTGGATTTTACATTTGCAGAACCTTCTCGATTACTCAAAATGCAGCAACAAGGGTTAGATAGTACTTATTCACGTGGTTTCATGGTGCTGTTAGATAAAACCGGGCTCACGGATGCGCTACCGTCACCTAACCCTAGCGTATTAAAACCTACACCGTTAAGTGAACATCAGTTTAATGAACTGGTTACGGATTTTTGGTTTGAAGCTCACCAAGTGGCAATCGCATTAACGCGTAATGAGCTATGGAGCGCTTGGTCAAGAAGTGCTGACATGAAACGCTTTTTTCTCAGCTTACTTGAGCAAACTGTTGCTCATGGAAATACCCAAAATGATGTTTGGTATAACGGTAAACATTACCAGCAATGGATGCCTGAGCGTGTTATTCAAGCAACTGAAACGATTTTTGACTGTGGTACTGCGCAAAAAGCTGCATTATCTCTACATTGCTTGATGGGCCATTTTATGGAAGCGATGACTGAAGCCATTGAACTGTTTGGTTATCAAGATAATCGAGCGGTGGGTTTAAAAGTGCAAGAAATCGTTATCGGGATTTTAAAGGATAATGGGTTAATTCCTGAAAATCTGGAATAAATGGTATTAGACTGGCGAGGGAATGCTGGTTTTTGGGGTAGTTTATTTTTTTAAGATTTCATAGAGAGTCGTGCAGGATTACTCGGGCTTTGCCCTTGCCCTTGCCCTTCGGGTCGTTGCGGCAAGCGCAACGTTGTCTCGCTTCGCTCGGCTCGAACCTGAACGCAGCTTCTCACCCGCACTCAACGTACAATATGCAAATGACAGAGTTGTTTAGGATTGGGGAGTTTACTTGAGATGGTGGGTCGTGCAGGATTACTCGGGCTTTGCCCTCGCCCTTCGGGTCGTTGCGGCAAGCGCAACGCTGTCTCGCTTCGCTCGGCTCGAACCTGAACGCAGCTTCTCACCTGCACTCAACGTACAATATGCAAATGACAGAGTTGTTTAGGATTGGGGAGTTTACTTGAGATGGTGGGTCGTGCAGGATTACTCGGGCTTTGCCCTCGCCCTTCGGGTCGTTGCGGCAAGCGCAACGCTGTCTCGCTTCGCTCGGCTCGAACCTGAACGCAGCTTCTCACCT
>NZ_JAERJY010000031.1:18800-28492 GCF_018257375.1 Providencia sp. JGM181
CTCGCCCTTCGGGTCGTTGCGGCAAGCGCAACGCTGTCTCGCTTCGCTCGGCTCGAACCTGAACGCAGCTTCTCACCCGCACTCAACGTACAATATGCAAATGACAGAGTTGTTTTGGATTGAGGAGTTTACTTGAGATGGTGGGTCGTGCAGGATTCGAACCTGCGACCAATTGATTAAAAGTCAACTGCTCTACCAACTGAGCTAACGACCCATCTGAACTGCTTGAATTTTTTACTGCTTTTAGATGGTGGGTCGTGCAGGATTCGAACCTGCGACCAATTGATTAAAAGTCAACTGCTCTACCAACTGAGCTAACGACCCATCTAAATGTTTTTAGAATCAATGTGTAATCGATTCTTGCTGATATCACTCGGATTTATCAACCCGCGCTTTCTCGTATCAACGGCGGCTTATATTACTGATTTCTGACGAGGGTGCAATGGTTTTTTTTAAAAAAAAGATTAAGTGCACACTAAACATACGGATAACCCCGAAATATTCGGCTACATCGCTTCGGGGTTATCAATTACAGTGTACTGAGCTTCTTCTCTGCAAGTTTTGCACCAGAACTATTTGGGTATTGTTGTAATACCTGCTGGTAAACAGCCTTCGCTTTATCTTTCTGTCCCTTATCTTGCATGATCAACCCCACTTTAAATAAGGCTTCACTGCTTTTTTGAGACTTAGGATACTGCTTAACTACAGTCGCAAAGTAGAATGCGGCGTCATCCTTGCTACCTTTGTTGTAGTTTAACTGTCCTAGCCAATAGTTGGCATTCGATTGATATCCAGATTTTGGATATGCTTTGATAAACCCTTGTAATGCACCAATCGCTTCGTCAATCTGTGCTTTGGACTTACTTTCCATCGCCAGTTTAACAGCAGCATTGTAATCATCTTTTTCATTACCGCCGGAGCTTGCAGCTGGCGTATCTGAAGAAGATGATTGCGCATTTGATGCACTAGTATCAGTTGCATCTGAAGAGCTTGAAGAATCACCACCACTCGCTTTGTCTAATTGCATGTACAAATCTTTTTGGCGCTCAACAACTTGATTCAATTTGTATTCACTTTCTTGAATCTGTCCACGTAACATATCAATATCACGTTGGTTATCGGCTAATTGCTGCTGGATTTGATAAATCATTTGACCTTGAGAGCTAACAGCGGTCTCAAGTTGAGTGAGGCGGTCTGCGGAAGAACCCGATCCGACATTGTTGATTGGCGCTTGGGCAATAGCGGCCCAAGGGGCCGCTACGCCAACCAATAACGACAGACCAACTAGTAATTGTCTGAAGTTACTGTTCATAATAGATAATTTCGCTTATCTATTAGTATGCAATGACTGCACGACGGTTTTTCGCGTAGTCTGCTTCAGTGTGACCTAACACAGCTGGTTTTTCTTTACCGTAAGAAACCAGTGAAACTTGGTCACCTGAAACGCCTTTGCTTTGCAGATACATTTTAACCGCGTTAGCACGACGCTCGCCCAGTGCGATGTTGTATTCTGGAGTACCGCGCTCATCCGCATGGCCTTCAACAACAACACGTACAGATGGGTTGCTACGCAGGAATGCTGCGTGTGCATCTAACATTTCAGCGTACTCTGGAGATACATTGTATTTATCGAAACCAAAGTAAACAGTGTTGTTCTGTTGCAGTTGTTCCATTTGCTGACGTGCCAGCTCTTCCGCAGACAGACCAGTGTTAGTTTGATTCATAGAAGAATCATCACCAGTTTGGTCGTTGTTTTTGTTAGAGCTACAAGCTGCGACTGCCATGATTGGTAATGCGATCATCAGCCCTTTAAGCACTTTATTCAGTTGCATCGTTTTGATCCTTAATATTTTTGCCACACATTATTATTATGCATCACAGATACGGCGACCAGGCAGGGAATTTAACCTGTCCATCGGTTGCCGGAAGACGCGCTTTGAAACGCCCGTCGGTCGAAACTAGCTGCAATATAGTCCCCAAGCCTTGAGAGGAGCTATAAATTACCATAGTGCCGTTAGGTGCGATACTCGGCGTTTCATCTAGAAACGTTGACGTTAAATATTCAACGTTACCCGTTGCCAGATCCTGTTTGGCGATATGCTGCTGACCGCCCCCGGAGCTGACCATCACTAAGAAAGTTCCATCCGGGCTTACATCAGCGTCCTGATTTTGTGATCCTTCATAGGAGACACGAACAGGACTACCACCATTAATATTCATTTTATAAATCTGCGGACGTCCTGCCTGATCAGAGGTATAAACTAAAGTTTGGCTATCCGGCATCCAGCTTGGTTCAGTATTGTTACTGCGACCATCTGTTACTTGACGAATTTGACCACTACCTAAGTCCATCACATATAAATTCAGGCTGCCTGTCTTAGACAGAGCAAAAGCTAGTTTAGTCCCATCTGGTGAGAATGCAGGTGCCCCATTATGACGTGGGAATGATGCAACCTGACGAACCGCACCACTTGATAGAGTCTGGATAACTAGCGCAGAACTACCACTTTCAAACGTTACGTACGCAATCTTTTGGCCATCTGGTGACCAAGCTGGCGACATTAAAGGTTCTGGCGAACGGTGAACCGTGAATTGGTTAAAACCGTCATAGTCAGAAACTCGTAATTCAAACGGATATTGACCGCCGTTGGTCTTCACCACGTAAGCAATACGTGTACGGAAAGCACCACGGATACCAGTCAATTTCTCAAATACTTCATCACTTGCAGTATGCGCTGCATAGCGTAACCAATCTTTGGTCACTTTAAATTGGTTTTGCGCTAAAACTGCACCTGGGTTAGCGGCAACATCCACTAACTGATAGCTAACAACAAAGCTACCATCAGCTGCTGGTTGAACTTGACCAACAACAACCGCGTTAATGCCTAACGCAGTCCAAGCTTCTGGCGTCACTTCTGAAGCCGTGCCAGGTTGCTGAGGCATGCGGCTTGGTTCAATAGGGTTAAATTTACCACTATTGCGTAAATCAGCACCGACAATTCCGCCCACTTCTTGTGGCGGCGCACCCGCGCCAGCCCATTTAAATGGGACAACGCCGATTGGCTGAGCTGAGTTAACACCTTCAGTAATCTCAATACGGATCTCTGCCTGAGCAACAGTAGCCCATAGCATTAAGAACCCGAGAACTATTTTAAACGCATGCTTCATCCTAATCTCCCTTACTGCGATATTCACCACCGCAATAATTCGCTGAATTTTAACAAAGGTATACTAACAAAACTAGATAGCACACAAACTATTTATTACATTGCCTCAAAATTTACAATACAGACTGCTCTGAGTTGTTGAAAATCAAGGCTTAAATACCAATGTGCTACCCGATTTATTAAACGTATCATAGACCTCTCTGCTAGGTGGTTTTGGCATAGTCGCAAGTTTTGCTGCTCTCATTGCCGCCTCACATAACGCGGGATCATTTGCTGGATTATTTTTCGGTGAAATATTCACCAATAACCCATCTGGTGCTAACTTCAATTGCAGTTCACAAGTACGTCCACGATAACTTTCTGAGTCATAGAATTTACTTTGAACAGCAGCCTTAATTTTACCGGCATAGCTATCAACATCAGCATTCGATGCGCCTGATTTTTTACCACCACCGCTACCCGCAGCTGTTTGTCCACCTTGCTTGCTTGGCCCTGATGCAGTTAAATCACCCAGCAAATCATCAACAGATGATGCACTTTTCGCAGCTTCAGCTTTGGCTTTAGCTGCTTTTGCTTTAGCTTCTTTATCTGCCTTAGCCTTAGCTTCTTTGTCAGCTTTCGCTTTAGCATCAGCATCGGCTTTAGCTTTGGCTTCTTTATCAGCTTTAGCTTTAGCGTCAGCTTCCGCTTTTTCTTTAGCTTCTTTTTCTGCCTTAGCCTTAGCAGCTTCAGCTTCTTTCTTAGCTTGTGCGTCAGCTTTTTCTTTCGCTGCCGCTTGTTCTTTCACGAGTTTTTCTTTTTCAGCTTTGGCTTGAGCAGCGGCTTCTTCCGCTATTTTTTGCTCTTCCTTCGCTTTTTTAGCCGCATCTAAGGCTTGTTTTTTCTGCTCTTCAGCTTGTTTTTGCTGTTGCTCAGTTTCTCGCTGAGTTTGAATCCGCTCTTCTTCAAGTTTTTGCAGACGTTTTTGTTCCTGCTCTTGCTTTTCTCTTAGCTCAGCATCTTGTTTTTGTTGCTGTTCTTTACGCTCTTTAGCTGCTTGCTGGGAGCTTTTTTGCTGCTGCTGAGATTGATTATATTGCTCAACAACTGCACCAGGGTCGACCATCACTGCATCAATGACAGTCCCCTCTTCCCCACCGCCGCCAAGTTGGACGACTGTCACTAAAGAGCCTATAACGATCAAAGCAATCAATAAGATGTGCAGCCCAGCTGACATCAGTAATGAGCGCTTCAAGTCATCCTGTTTCTCTTTTGTCTTTCCCACTCTGGTTTCCAAAAAAAGAATCGATTCTTTTCAATTATATCTGAGCCACTTTCAAAGTGGCGTCAGCAAATTAAATAGGTTGAGTCATCAAACCAACAGATTTGATCCCAGCACCGTGTAACATGTTCAGCGCCTTAATGACTTCGTCATAAGGAACTTCTTTCGCACCACCAATTAGGAAAATCGTTTTCGGATTTTTTTCTAACTGCTCTTTTGCGACCGCTGAAATTTGTTCAGGTGGCAGTAATTCCATGCGCTCACCATCGACCAATAAATTATATTGATCAACACCCGCCACTTCTAAAATAACGGGGGGATTATCACTGGATGAGACGGTTTGGGTATCTGTTGCATCCGGCAAATCAACTTCCACGCTCTGAGAGATAATGGGTGCAGTTGCCATAAAAATCAGCAAAAGCACCAACAATACGTCCAGTAATGGAACAATGTTGATTTCGGATTTTAGCTCACGTCTGCGTCTACTATTGCGCGCCATTCGCTTTTCTCCCTCGTCTTATTTCTTATCAGCCGAGAATGCTTGACGATGCAAGATAGCGAGGAATTCTTCCATAAAGTTATCGTAGCTTTGCTCAAGTTTATTCACACGTAAGTTTAAACGGTTGTACGCCATAACAGCTGGAATTGCAGCGAATAGACCGATTGCTGTTGCGATCAGAGCTTCCGCAATACCCGGAGCAACCATTTGTAATGTTGCTTGTTTTACCGCACCCAGTGCGATGAAAGCATGCATGATCCCCCAAACGGTACCAAACAGACCAATATAAGGGCTAATTGACCCTACGGTACCTAAAAATGGGATATGCGATTCAACAGATTCCAACTCACGGTTCATGGAAATGCGCATAGCACGAGATGCACCAGTAACTACCGCATCTGGTGCATGAATATTAGCTTGATGTAAGCGAACAAACTCTTTGAAGCCAGAGTAAAAAATTTGTTCTGCACCACCTAATGCATCACGACGAGCTTGGCTTTCTTTATATAAGCGGGACAGCTCGATACCTGACCAGAATTTATCTTCAAATGCTTCCGCTTCGCGCGTGGCGGCATTTAAAACTTTTGTTCTCTGGATAATAATCGCCCACGATGCAATAGAAAAACCGATCAAAACGAACATAATCAGCTGAACCAATAGGCTCGCTTTTAGGAATAAATCCAAGATATTCATGTCAGTCACTGCTTAAACTCCGCGACAATAGACTTAGGAAGCGCTTTCGGCTTCATTTTAGATGTGTCCACACAAGCAATTAGGGCTGTCGCCCCACAAAGCAAGTTACCTTGCAAATCAACTAACCTTTGCTGAAAAAGTAAAGAAGCACGTTTTATTTCAACGACTTCCGTTTCCACTTCCAGCAGGTCATCTAACCGAGCGCCCTTAATAAAATCGATGGTCATACTACGGACGACAAAACCAAGGTTCTCAGCGAGTAAACTTTGTTGGTTAATACCTTTATTCCGCAACATTTCTGTTCTTGCCCGCTCAAAAAAAGCCAGATAACGTGCATGATATACAACTCCGCCCGCATCTGTATCTTCATAATACACGCGGACAGGCCAGCGAAATAACATAAAAAAACCACTCCGTCTTAGGTTAAATTAATTAACGGTGTCACTATACGCAAGACAGTGCCGCTTTGGAATCACTTTGCAGGTAAAGATATCAAAAATAATTGCAGGCCGCATGGCCTACAATCTGAATTTAGATTAACTAAAGACTTTTACAAGTCCCCAGATAAGAATGATGGCGGCAGGTAATGGGTGGAACAGCACTCGCCACGTCAATTTATTGGGTAGGAAGCCCACTCCAAAAATGATGGCGCTGCAAGTTGCCCATATCATGAGAAGACCTTGCCAGATTGGAAATGCACTGGTATTGGCTGCAAACAGGGAAGGATCCCACATTACTGCGCCAGCGGTTACTAAAGCTAATATAAGGATAAGGGCCCTTATCGGGCCCTTTCCTAATAGCTGATAGGATTTATCCATCAGCATACTATTTACTCACCATCTTTAGCTGTTTTAGCTTCTTTTGCACTTTCAGAGTGCTCAAGGGCTAATGCTGCAATCACTGCAAAACTACAAGCTAACAGAGTGCCGAGGATCCAGGCGAAATACCACATATGTTATGCTCCTTAATACAGTGAATGCTTGTTGCTTTCGATGAAGTTTTTGTCCAAACGGCCAAACATTTTGTAGTAACACCAAGCGGTGTAGCACAGGATGATTGGAACAAAAATGATAGCAACCACAGTCATAACTTGCAGAGTGAACAGGCTAGATGTCGCATCCCACATGGTCAAGCTTGCATTTGGCATGATGCTTGAAGGCATGACGAACGGGAACATTGCAACACCACATGTCAAGATAATGCAAGCGATAGTCAATGATGAGAACAGGAATGCCCAACCATTTTTATCTGCTTTAGTTGCAATCATCGTTAACAGTGGCAATGCCAGACCCAGACCAGGTAAAGCCCACAGGATTGGATACGTATTAAAGTTAGTTAACCATGCACCAGAAACAACTTCTACAGTTTTGTTCAGTGGGTTAGACGGGCTTAATGTATCAATCGTTGAAGTCACAACATAACCATCGATACCCATCACTAACCATACGCCAGCACCAGCGAACGCTAACAGAGTCACTAACGCACAGATGTAAGTTGCTTTACGAGTACGTAAGTGCAGTTCGCCCGTTGTACGCATTTGCAGATAAGTTGCACCTTGGGTAACAATCATCATTAAACCGACAACACCAGCTAACAGACCGTATGGGTTCAGCAGACCAAACAGGTTACCTGTATAAGTCAGATACTGCTGGTTATCGATTTGCAGTGGAACACCCAGTAACAGGTTACCAAACGCAACACCGATAACTAACGGAGGCACGAAACCACCGATGAACAGACCCCAGTCCCACATGCTACGCCATTTTGGGTTCTCCAGTTTAGAACGGTAGTCGAAACCAACCGGACGGAAGAACAATGCAGCTAATACCAAAATCATAGCGACATAGAAGCCAGAGAATGAAGCAGCATAAACCTGAGGCCATGCAGCGAACATTGCACCACCCGCGGTGATTAACCAAACTTGGTTACCATCCCAGTGCGGTGCAACAGCATTAATCATAACGCGGCGTTCAGTATCTGTTTTACCTAAGATAGGTAATAAGAAGCCTACGCCCATGTCAAAGCCATCCGTGACGGCAAATCCAATCAGCAGTACGCCGATAAGGATCCACCACACAAATCGAAGAACTTCATAATCAAACATAAGTGGACTCCTGTTTACTGAACGTCGTGTGCTGAACTATTTTTCTGTTCAAAATGGTAACGACCGGTTTTCAGGCTGCTAGGCCCTTTGCGAGCGAATTTGAACATTAAGAACATTTCGGCAATCAAGAACAGTGTATACAGACCACAGATCAGAGCCATAGAGAAGATCAGGTCTTGTGGGGTTAAGTTAGAGTGTGCGACCGAAACCGGTAACACTTCACCAATTGCCCACGGTTGACGACCATACTCAGCCACGAACCAGCCTGATTCAATAGCAATCCATGGTAATGGAATACCAAACAGAGCCAGACGAAGCAGCAGTTTGCTCTTACCAATACGGTTACGAACAACTGACAGGAATGACCAACCGATGATTAACAGTAACGCGAAGCCAACTGCAACCATGATACGGAATGCCCAGAACAGTGGTGCAACATTAGGAATACTGTCTTTAACCGCTTTCTGAATTTGTTCTTCTGTCGCATCAACAACGTTTGGTGTGTATTGTTTTAACAGAAGGCCATAGCCAAGGTCTTTTTTACTTGCTTCGAACGCAGCACGCAGTTCTGGGCTCTTATCACCAGCTAACAGCTGTTGTAATTGACCATAAGAAACCATACCGTTACGGATACGGACTTCGTGTTGCTTCATCAGATCTTTCAGACCTAATACTGGCGTATCGATAGAACGCGTTGCAATAATACCCATCGCCCATGGAATTGAGATAGAGAATGTATTCTCTTGTTTCTCATTGCTTGGGAATGCGATTAGGTTAAATGCAGCTGGAGGCGCATGGGTTTCCCACTCTGCTTCAACAGCGGCGAGCTTCGTTTTCTGCACGTCACCCATTTCGTAACCTGATTCATCACCAAGAACGATAACAGAGAGAACAGCAGCCATACCAAAGCTTGCAGCAATTGCAAAAGAGCGCTTAGCGAATGCCAAGTCACGACCTTTAAGCATATAGTAAGAGCTGATACCCAGAACGAACATAGCACCAGTACAATAACCGGCAGCAACTGTGTGAACGAATTTAACTTGCGCAACTGGGTTCAGGACTAGCTCAGAGAAGCTAACCATTTCCATACGCATTGTTTCGTAGTTGAAGTCTGCAGCGATAGGGTTTTGCATCCAACCGTTCGCAACCAGAATCCACAGCGCAGAGAAGTTAGAACCTAAAGCAACTAACCAAGTCACCGCAAGGTGCTGAGTTTTGCTTAAACGATCCCAACCGAAGAAGAATAAACCAACAAAGGTAGATTCTAAGAAGAATGCCATCAGACCTTCGATTGCCAGAGGCGCACCGAAGATATCTCCAACGTAGTGGGCGTAGTATGACCAGTTAGTCCCGAATTGGAACTCCATAGTCAGACCAGTCGCAACACCCAGAGCGAAGTTAATACCAAATAACTTGCCCCAGAACTTAGTCATATCTTTATAAATTTGTTTACCAGACAGCACATATACCGTCTCCATAATCGCAAGCAAAAACGCCATACCGAGCGTTAATGGAACGAACAGGAAGTGATACATCGCAGTTAAGGCAAACTGTAATCGTGACAGTTCGACAATATCAAACATCTTGACTCCTTGCTCCTAGCAGGAAGACACCGACTTGCGGCAACCCAGCTTCCAGTGTTAAACGGGAAAGCCTCTTAACTACCAGCAAAAAATGCCTCAAAACAACAAATAATTAACAAAAGTAAAAGAAAAAACCTACCATAATAATAGTACGCCTATCTTCACATACAATAAACTTCTTTTACGTGATTCAGATTTGAATTCTGAAGTTATATCAATAATTATACCCTTTAATAGAAAAATGAGTATTTGATCGAGCACCAATTTAAGCAATTTGGGCAAATAAATCTAGTGGTAATAAATTGATTTACGTCAATTTTTTCTCACTTGTTAATTGTTCTCGACCCGATTCAAATAATAGTTAGCTAGTTGTTAACTACCTGTT
>NZ_JAERJY010000032.1:0-28390 GCF_018257375.1 Providencia sp. JGM181
CGGTGTGTATGTATAAAAATGATATATTGATACGAGATGAATGTAAATAATCATACGCAATGTATGTAAGAGGTTTTATGGCAAGACGAACACAAGCCCAAATGGAACAAACTCGCGCCCTATTACTGGCGACGGCACGGGATTTTTTCTGCCGTTTAGGCTATGCAGACACATCAATGGATGATTTAACTGCCAGTGTTGAATTGACTCGCGGCGCGCTATATCACCATTTTGGGGACAAACAAGGATTATTCTTAGCTGTTGTCGAACAAATAGACGCTGAAATGAACCAACGTTTACAAACAATTACGGACAACGGCGATGACCTGTGGTCAAGCTTTCAACAACGCTGTCATGCCTATTTAGAAATGGCGCTAGAGCCTGAATATCAGCAAATTATTTTGCGAGATGCTAAAGCGGTATTAGGAGAAGCCATTGCAAAATCTAACTTACAATGTGCGGACGCTATTGAAAAAATCATCGCCAAGCTGGTAGAAGATAATGTTATTGCCAACGTAGAGCCTCGCGCCCTCGCCGCGTTACTGAATGGAGGCTTATCCGAAGCGGCCTACTGGATAGTGCAAGATAAGAGTGAAATTCGGCTAAAACAGAGTATTGCTAGCATTGATATGCTACTGAATGGACTAAAACTCCCTGCTAAATAATCGCTGATAACAGTAAGCCCATATAGTGGGCTTACTCATGACGCAATTAACGCAGTGACTTAAATACGCTTATAAATTTTTCAACATCTTGTTCGCTTGTGGACCATGAAGTACACAGACGCACACAAGTTTTACCCGCTTCAGGCGCTGGCATACTGCTTAAAACGTAATGTTCCAACAATTTCTTCGCTAAATCATCCGGTAGCACCACAAACACTTGGTTTGATTCAACTGGCGCTAAGAATTCAAAACCTTGTTGAGTAAAGAATGCCGCTAAATGCATCGCCATATCATTGAGATGTTTACCCAATTTGAAATAAAGGTCATCTTTAAACAGTGCTTTAAATTGAGCCGCTAATAACCAACCTTTCGCCTGCAATCCCCCTTTTTGCTTGATGCTAAAGCGAAAATCAGATTTTAAGCTTGGGTTTAAAATCACCAGAATTTCACCGGTCAATGCTCCAATCTTAGTACCACCGATATAAAAAATATCCGTCAACTGAGCGATATCTTCAATCGTTACGTCGCTCGCATGGGACATTAAGCCTGAGGCTAAACGTGCACCATCCATAAACAGCCATAAACCATGCTCATCACACACTTTACGCAGTGCAACCAGCTCATCTTTACGGTATACCGTCCCAATTTCTGTCGAGTTACTGATATACACCAATTTGGGCTGTACACAGTGCTCATCAGTATGATGTGCCAAAACTTGCTCAATCAGCGCTGGGGTTAACTTACCTGATGCCGAAGGAACAGTGAAAACTTTATGCCCAGTGGCTTCAATTGCGCCCGTCTCATGCACCGCGATATGCCCTGAATCTACCGCAATAGCAGCCTGATGAGGTCTTAATATATGAGAGATGGTCGTTAAATTGGTGATCGTACCACCATTAAAGAAATGGATATCTGCATCTGGGCGCCCAATGCGCTGTTTCACTTGCTCAGCCACACTGGCACATAACGTGTCGGTACCATACCCTTCAAAACGCTTCCCCGCTAAACTATTAAGTTCTTCCATCACTGCTGGGTGCGCTATTTCATTATAATCATTAATAAAGCTGTACATTGGCAACCTACCGTTAAGTTAAAAACAAGCCAACAGTTATATGCGGATATTATTCAATATTCAATGATATTTTTTGGCTTGCAGAAACGAGTCACTTCATAAGCTGTGAGCGACGAAATGTCAGATTAAAACGGTAAGCCCCAAGTTGAGGATGAACCCCTGATTTGATTTGTCGTACACTGTGATAATTGAGCCGCGAGCGCCCACCCCATACCAAAACATCCCCGTGCTCCAATGGGATTGCTTGACGTAAAGACTCACGCGTTTCTCCACCAAAATCAAAGATAGTGGGCAATCCTAATGAAAAGGAGACAATCGGCTGGGCGAAATCAGCTTCATCTTTATCTTGATGCAACGACATTTTAGCCCCCACACCATAGCGGTTAACTAGGCAGGCATCTGGATCAAAATGAGAGAAACCGACTTTTTCAGCGGCATTTATCGCCAACTGTTTAAATAATGCGGGCATCATGGGCCATGACTGCTGAGTCATCGGGTCGACAGAGGAATATCGGTAACCTTTATTATCCGTCACCCATCCCCAGCCACCGCAATTGGTCATCGCCACTGACATCCCATAGCCCCCTGGGGTTTGCATATGACGCAAAGGCGCTTGAGCAATCACTTCATGCAATGCAGCTAATAACGGCTCCCCTTGCCCAAGCAAAAAACCTTTAAGGAGATAAGCGTCTGGCGCAATCTCAATCGTATTCTCTTCATCAGGAAATAACATTGTCACCACACATATAGTCACCACGCATTAAAAATGGGCACAGAAAAAGTGCCTTTGATATTTAAGCGGCTTGTTGCTGCCTTTTCAATGCCAATTTACGTTCTGCTTTTTGGCTACCCCAGACGCTGAGTAAAATCACCAACATGCCGAGTAACTGTAATGGGCTGAGTTGTTGGTCAAGCCACAGCCACCCAAGGATAACGGCGCTCATCGGGCTTAAGAATCCCAGGGATGCGACTGAACTGGGTCCTAAGATAGCGAGACCGCGAAACCATAATGCATAAGTCAGTGCGCCACCGATCAAAGTTAAATAACTCAGACCTGCGATATTTAACAAACTCAAAGAAGGTAACGCAGGTTCAAGTAACAGCGCAAACGGCAGTAAGACTAACCCACCTGCGGTTAATTGCCACGAGGTAAAGGTCAATGCTGAAACAGGTGGCTGCCAGCGACGACTCAATACCGTTCCTGCCGCCATAGAAAATGCCCCGGCTAAACCTGCAATAATCCCGGTTAAATCTAACGCGGCACTTGGCGTCAATAATAAAATAGCCACCCCGAAAATACCGCTCAGTGCGGCAAATATCGAAATACTCGATAGCGGGCTACTTAATAACCAACGGCTAAGAAATAGCACAATCAGCGGTTGAATCGCGCCTACCGTTGCCGCTACGCCACCCGGTAAACGGTATGCGGAGATAAACAATAGCCACCAAAACAACGAAAAATTTAAAATGCCGAGAATCAGTACTCGTCCCCACCAAATTCCCTGAGGCAATTTGCGTAAAAGGAGTAAAAGTAGCAATCCTGCGGGTAAGGCGCGGAGCATGGCTAACGTCAGAGGCATACCCGCAGGCAACATTTCCGTTGTCACCAAGTAGGTACTTCCCCAAACTATCGGTGCTAATGCCGTTAAAAACAGAACCCAATATCTATTCATGAATACGCTCACGTTGAATTTATCTTGAGGTCAAGATAAATTCAAACTACCTTGACGTCAAGATAGATTATTGTATGATTTGCCTATGGATAGAATCGATAAAATCACTCAACAGTGGGAACGTGAACGCCCCGACCTTGATATCAGCGCTATGGGGCTGATTGGTCGCTTAGGTAACGTTGCCCATCACCTGACCCGTGAAATGGAAAAGGTATTTGCCCAATTTGGTCTAAACCGATCAAGTTTTGACGTACTCGCCACTTTGCGCCGTGCAGGTTCCCCTTACACATTGTCACCCAGCGATATGCTTGCGACCCTGATGGTGACATCCGGCACGATGACCAACCGTATCGATCAGCTCGAGAAAGCCGGTTACGTGGCGCGTCATGTCAATCCGGATGATGGGCGCGGTTTTTTGGTGAGTTTAACAACGGAAGGGTTGGATTTGATCAACCGCGTAGTGACAGCTCATACCGAAAACCAATCTCGTTTGGTGGCATCACTGTCAAATGAAGAGCAACAAGCGCTGAATCAGCTATTACGAACGTTTCTAGGTCATTTAGAATCATAGAATGTAGAGAGGGGAACTCCTTTTCCCCGTTCTATTTTTACTGGCTAAATTAGCTATTCAACTCAAAAGGCATCAATTTTTGCGAACGCTCAAATTGGTCGCAAAGATACACCAAGCGCAGTAAATTTTCGGCGGTTTGATTCTCCCGCGTTAAGTAATGTGCCAGTTGCTTGGCAAACCACAACATCCCCAAATCCTGCAATGTCCTGACCACAAAGTTTAACTCGTCAATTTGACTCGCTGATAACTGTGCGCGCCCTGTGCAACTTTGTGTTTCCAATACCGCCAAGATTGGACGGGCTACCTGCTGTGCCAGTGTTGGCATTGGCGCAAATGCCGTACGGTCTTGCTGCTTTTTCGCCATATATTCCGCAATCGACGTCATAAACTTGGAAGACTGTTTTTTACGAGGTACCGATTCAAAGTCGAGATAAAATAGCTCAATACCCTGCTCTTTTTTCAACCAGAGGGTTTTCGGCGTAAGCTGTAATTGTTGCTGAGAGACACTGACTTGAACGGAAACCGCACTAATTTCCCAACCTTTCTGAGTGATAAAACGCAGTTCTTCAATTTTGTGATTTTCTGTGCCTTGCCAATTTAATCGCAAAAATGCCCGATTCTGGTTCCCATCCAGCACCGCCCAACTGACGCACTGCTCGATTTCATTCCAATGTAGCGGTTCGTAGCTGTCGATATGCAGCACAGCAGGCTCAAACTGAGCATCATCGGTAAGCGCATTAAAATAGGCCGTTGCCGCTTTCCAGTCCTCAAACCCCAGCTCACTTTTCAATACTTGGTAATCATTGAATGAAATGCATGGAACGTGACTCACCGCACTGCGACTGACGGCATAACTATCGCCGCTAGCCGCAAGTTTGCCCTCATCGGATAAGCGGGGATTGTGCAACTCAAAACCGCTACGCATCAGGTTATCTGCCGTTTGTTTCCAAATGGCTAGCGTTTGCCAGACACTGTGACGGGTGAAATTCGGGTCGAGGGTATTGGCGCGTGCTTGGCTACACTGCACCACTTTTTTCTCTTGGTTATCCCAAAAACTAAACGTTCCCCCAATAGCGCCACTTTGGGTTTGCCACCACTCGGCATGAATTGGGATCAAAGAGAGAATGTCCGTTTTACTATCATATTGGCAACGACCAAAAGCGCGCAATTGCGCAATTTTATCGTCGCTGGCGTGAGTTAATTGGTAAAGATAGCCACTAATTTGCGCGATAAACCGCAAAACTTGTCCTTCATCCATCGTGAAATGTCGCTGGGCTAATAACTTCACTTGATAGCTTAAACGCTTTAAATAATTGGCCAAGCGAGGCAAACCTTCCGCACGCGCCGACATATTCAATAAATGCAATTGCGCGGCGCTGCTTTGGCTTATATGGGAAAGCCCCTGACGCAGCATATCGTGAATAAAACGCTGGATAGTCGCAATAACCGCTTGCTCATCGTCGCTCAATGTAAGCATGACCTCGCGATTAGGCATCAGATCGTCAGGCCAATTCCACGGCTGATTATGCTGAAGAAATACCTTAGCGATCGCTGCCAAATGGAGGGCTTTTTGCTGCTTCTCTGGTAATGACGACAACATCCCTTGAAAGCCATTCCCCCGAATATAGATAATTGGCTCATCATAATGAGGAATAGTTATTTTCAACTGATTCGATTGGTCCTCCAAGATCAATGCATGATCTTGCCAATCCTGTAAGATCTTCACCGCCAGGCGGCAATCTGGCTTACTGTTTTGCTTGATTAACGCGGGAACATCGAATGCCAACAGCTCAGGCAGTAGCGGTTCAATATCGACAAATTCTGAACTATCTTCTGTAAAATCAATCGATTGTTCATCGCTGTTTGTTTGTACCCAAAGCACCGCAGCCAGAATATGTTTGCAGCAACCCGAAGCCGAACAGTCGCAGCTGGCTTTTTGTACCCCTTGAGGATCTAACGTGACGTTCTGACCATCGCTGGTAAAAGTTCCATCCGCTAAACAAACCGGAGAAACTTTACCACTTTCCAGATCCTTACGGGCGCGGCGCAGCAACCCGACGTTGGCAAATACGGCCAATGCGTCGTCATCATAATGTAAATAAACGGTTTTCCAACTCATTGCATCACCTCAGCCAGCCAGTGAGCAAAATGCTCTGGGGTTAACGCCGCCACACTCATACCGCGATCCGCCAGCTTCTGGGCAATCTCCGTATCATAAACTGGCAATGCATCATCATCTAAAGCGGCGAGTCCCAACAATTTCACTTGCTGGCTATTCAAGCGCTCGGTGCAATTGAGCAGGTTATTCAATGCCCCGCCTTCTTCAAAGTCGCTGATCAACGAAATCACCGTGCGTTTCGGATTGCGGATCAAGCTCTCGCAATAATGCATCGCTTTGGCGATATCGGTTCCCCCACCGAGCTGCACGGTCATTAATACTTCCACCGGATCGTGGGCTAAGTGGCTAAGATCCACTACTTGGGTATCAAACACCACCAAAGAGACACGCACCGCCGGTAATGCCGCTAAAATACTGGCGCACACCGCCGCATACATAATCGAACTTGCCATCGAGCCACTTTGGTCGACGCACAAAATCACATCCCACGGCAAATGCTGTTGCTGGCGGGAGTTAAAATACGGGGTTTTTATCACTAAGCGCTGATTTTGTTGATCATAATTCTTTAGGTTCGCGGCAATGGTGGCTCGCCAATCGAAATTACGGCTATTGGGGAGTAGCGATCGCTTAAAGCGGTTGCGACGCCCCGTTAGTGCTTGGCGAAATTGGTTTCGCATTTGGCTTAAAATATCATCCACCACTTTGCGAATAATATTCTTCACCGCATCCCGCGTCTCTTCGCTCATTTTACCGCGCAAACTTAATAACGATTTTGCTAAGGCTTTGGTGGGCTCCATTGCATTCAAGGCTTGCGGGCTTTTTAATAAGCTACTGATCTCATAACGCTCTAATGCCTGCGACTGCATTCGCTCAAAGGTGCTATTCGGGAACAATTTGCGGGCTTGGTTCAGCCAGTTAACCGCCGTTAATTGGGACGCGTCTAACGAGCCATGACGTCCGCCTTCTTGGCGTAAACCGCGACGTTGATATTCACGGCGATATAAAAAATCCAATGACCGCTCGATTTTGAGCTCATCACCATTTAGCGCCGCTTGCCCCAGAGCGCCATCCGCATATTGGCCTAAAATAAGGCGCCAGCGTTTCGCTAATTGAAGCTGTTCTTCGGTTAATTGCGCATCTTCTGGCTGCTTATCCATGAGATAGCCCCTCATTTTGCAGCGCAAACCACTCGGTTAACCCTTGGTCTTCAAGCTGATACTGAATTTTTTGTTCTAATTCCATGGCTTGGAGTAATTGTTGCTGATTAAATTGTGTCTGATGGAGGGTTAAATCTTGGGTATCCATCGATAATTTTTGCGCGACCACTCGCGCCATTTGCGCATTCTGTTTTGGGGTTAATTGGCTAAACGCAAAGCGCAGATCCGGTAACACTTGCAAAAACCGCCCATCATCCCACTCACCCAATAGTTCATTGAGTAACTCTATTAATAGGGGTAAACGCACAACCAATTCCGGTGCGGTACGCATAATGCCAATGAAATAACCGATAGCCAGTTCCGGGTCGCTACCTAGACTGAACGTTCGCTGAATTTCCTGGGTCAGTACCGATTCATCAATTTGACCACCAAGATAACGAATAGCATCCACCGCCCCTTTGATTAGCGGCGCGTGATTAAGGCGCCCATCCAACCGGCTCAATTGCGCATAAAATTCTGCGGAATGATCCGTATCGCGGCTAATTTCAGGCATAAAAGTGATTAATTCACGGCAAGACAGTAACGCATTAAAATAGTGTTCTTGCTGCTGTTCATCCCCTTGAGCCACTTGATCTAAGCAGAAAAAAGCCTGGGAGAGTACTTTATCAACCCGCTGTTTGATGCCCGTGTCTTCTTCAAGATCAAAGAAGCTACGCCCGCGCCATAGGTGTACCAGTTTATGGCCACATGCCACCAATGATTCAAACTGGCTATCTTGCTGAATATAGCTATCTAATAACGTAAATAACGTTGGAATGCGCTGATGAAGCCCAATCAACGCCGCTTGCATTAGCAATGTCACCGCACTTTGGCTCGAGCGGCTGACGCCTTGCTCTTCAAGTTGCTTTTCCATCGCCAAAATTTTATTCAGTGCAATAGCTTTTAATTGTGTGCCTTTTTCAGAAAGCGCGATCAGCTCCCCTTCCACATTTGGCGTCCACGCGTATTGCCACTCTTCAAACAGTAAATCCATCTGGTTGCCCGAAAGAAAATTGGGGCCAGAAAGTGGTTTGGCGAAGTGGATCTCTAAGAAACTTAAAAGATGCAGAAAGCGGCTGCGCAAGCGGTGCTGCTTATTTCGGTATACATCTAAACGGCTGACTTTGGCTAGCGTATCGTCCAGTTTAAAGCGGAACGCTTTCGCCAGTGAATAGGTTTCAGAAACCAATGGCGGTGTGATGGTGCCTTTGGGGATCTGCCCCAAGGTAAAGCCAGAAAAACAAGTTTTGATTTGCTGCCACAGTTCATCTTGGCTTTCATCTAAGCTGCCTTTGATAAACGCACTTTGCAGCCCATCCAATAAATCATAGCGACCAGCACCCGTGTGTCCACGAAATGCAGCAAGTCTCAGACTTTGCTCTGCGGCGAGTTTGACGGATAAGAAGCCCGGCGCTGCATCAAATTGCTTTTCTCTTAATACTTCAGCCACGTAAGCCAAAAATTGAATACCGAGCTGATTTCGATAAGCCGCCGTGGCAGCCACTTTTTGCTGAGCTTGGTCAGTGCGTTGTGCCAGCAGCCCTTCCCACACTTTTTGATAAAAGGCGGGGGACGGCATGCCGGAGGCGTAACCATTTAATGCATCGAGCCGGTCAAAGCTATAGCGGATAAGCCAAGCACTGTCGCGGTCTGCCAACTTTTGCTGGGATGCAAATTGTTTTTGTTGCTCGGAAGAGAGTTTAAATTGCCGTGCTGCCGCTTCTCCAAGCCCTTCAAGCAGTGCCAAGGTATGAAATCCGCCCGTCACAACCACAATTTTCGCGTTTGGCTCTGCCGCTTTAATGGTTTGAATGTGTGCTTGCATATGGACTTCACGCTGAATTGAACCCTCCGAACTCAGTACTTCTGGCTCGTAATCCAAACGCGCCAAGGCACACCAAATAAAGGTATCGCGGAAGAAATCAGCCCAATTGGCAACCGACGTTAATGGGCGCAGCTCAAACAAATGTTCCCACAGTTCATCATGATCACGGCACCCACACTTTTTCGCTAGCTGAGCAATAAATAAGCTATGGGCAAGGTAGCGTTCCCGTTGCAGGCTTTGATGCTGGCTTTCGCCTTCCAGATCAAGTTCCACCTGTGCTGTCCACGGCAAATCAATAAAACGCAGCTGAGCTTGATACTGCTGCCCTACGTGTAACGCTTGCCACTCAGGGGAATATTCACAAAATGGGAAATACGCCGATCTCGTGACAGCGTCACTTTCATCTGATTCAGTAGGCGCACTTTTCAGGGTAGTCTGCCCCATAATCGCCACGGGCGGACGTGTATCGCCATCCAATAAACCCGCGATTAATGGGTTAAAACTGTCAGGGCCTTCTATCAGCACATAGTCAGGCTTAACCTGTTCAATTAAGCTCAATACACTATAAGCACAGGCGGGACTATGGTGACGAACGGGCGCAAAATAGAGCTGTTGCTCATCCAGTATTTTCCACTGTTCAAGCGCTTGCTGTAGCCGTTCTGGCAATGTGATGTTTGATAAACTCACCGATGATGTCTCTCATAGGGACAGTGTGGTGATGTATTTACCACCACACTGCGACGACGGATATTATTACCAGAATTCACGGGATGCATCGAAAAAGGCTTTCCATGCTTCGCTCTGTTTCGCACGTTCGCGGGCAACATTATCAATGTAATAACGCATCCGTTTGATATCATCCGCATTATCTTTGAGTACCACACCAATCAACTGGCGCGCCACAGCGCCTGCGTTCAGTGTGCCATTCCCCAAATAGTGAGCTTCCAATGCACAGGCATAGGCGATGTTAACCGCTTCCGCCGTAGACATCACCGCATCTGGGGTTTTGATACTTCCACCATCTTTGGTATTGCCTGAACGTAATTCTTGGAATGTCGTGACTAATAATTCGATCACATCTGTTGGGACAGTCACTTTGCCATCCAGCTCACCCAGTTCAACGGTCAATTGCTTGTTGATCAGTTCAATTTCAAATGCTGGGTCTTGGATAGGTTTGACCGTTTCGAAATTAAATCGACGCTTAAGTGCCGATGACATTTCATGCACACCGCGGTCACGTAAGTTGGCAGTACCAATCAAGTTAAAGCCTGATTTGGCGCTGATCCGCGCATTATCTTTCATTTCAGGGATCATCATTTGCTTCTCAGACATCATACTGACCAGCACGTCCTGAATTTCAGGTGGGCAGCGAGTGATCTCTTCAAAACGCACAATTTTGCCTTGTTGCATTCCTTGGTAGAGGGGTGAACTCACTAATGCTTTCTCAGTTGGACCTTCCGCCAGTAACAGCGCGTAGTTCCACGAATATTTAATATGATCTTCCGTGGTACCCGCCGTGCCTTGAATGGTTAAACCGGAGTCACCGCTGATCGCCGCCGCTAATAACTCGGACAGCATGGATTTCGCCGTACCCGGCTCCCCTACCAGCATTAACCCTTGTTTACCCAGTAAGGTCACAATGGTGCGATCTACTAGCGCATCGTCACCAAAAAACTTGGGGGTAATTTGCAGTGCTTCATCCCCAAGAATAAATTGACGAACCGCCCGCGGGGAACGTAGCCAACCTTGTGGTTTTGGATTGTCTTTATCCGCTTGGGTTAATCGTTCTAATTCATCCGCAAAGCGCACTTCTGCGCTTTCACGCAGAACGCCTTCTGTTACTTTTTTCGCCTTAGCCATGTTTGGTTTCCTAAATTTATGCGTCGATTAATCAATGATTACCACGGGGTTTTCTTTTCCCATTCAGGGTCAAAACCGCTACAGGCATCCGCGACTTTCAGGTAGTCAGCATAGCTTTCGGCTAACAGGATCGGCGGCACGTTTTTCAGTTCCACATAGCCTCTATCCCACGAACTTTTTTGTGCTTGGTCGAAACTCAAGGAGTACAACACCGCAGGGATATTTTCTTCTGGGACATAGCTACCACTGAATTCCATATACACATAGCAATCTAGGCTGGAGAAATATTTGAAGTAATGACAGAAGCTTCCCCCGTCTTCCGCTTGACCGCGCTGATACCCCATTTTGGTTAACACGCCGCGTAAGGTGAAGGTATCCGTTAGCCAGCCTTTTCTATCTTCGATTTCGGTTAGTGTTAACGCCAGATCTGGAATGGTGTGATCCATCTGCGAGAATAGGAATTTGACTTTGTAATCTTTAAAATGAGTAATCCACGCTTTACGGTCAGCGTCTGATAATAACGCCGCATGAGCGAGCTTGATGCTGGAATCTGCGCTCAATTCGACTTCATCGTCATCAAGGTTTAACAAGCAACCATCATCGGATGGACGGAATTGGTTGATCACTTGGTCATCTTTCACTTCTAACCAAACCAGTCGTTCAATCAATCCACGCATCACTGGGTGATTTTGAATATATTCCTGCCAATCCGCCGTGCTCCACAGACGCTCAGCACACATCGCTTCATACAGACGCGCAGTTTGTAATTCAATAACTTGCTTAAGCTCTTTTTTACTGGATGTCAGGAGTTTTTTCGACTCTTTAATCAGCTCTTCGTTGTCGGTTTTACGTGCCGCCGGCAGCGCTTTGATCTCTTTACCTTCTGGGTTAAATAACACCAGTTTTTGCTGGGCATCGAGTTTAGCCGTAAATGTGCGATCGCCATATTCCAGTACTAAGGTGCCAGTTTCGTCCATACCTGCAGTTGGGATGGTTCTGTCTGCCAGTTCATCCGCGCTCCAACCGTTACGCTGCGCAATGTCAGAGACTAATCCGCGAGCTTTTTCTTGGACCGATGCGGTACGATAACGACGCGATAGTGATAATAAAAGCTGGATGATCAGCGGATCATTGCTGACGGCAATCGCGTCAATCATCGCTTCAATTTGGGCGCGACGCTGGTAATGGTCACGCATATAGTTACGCAGCATGGTTACGGCAACATGCCCCTCCACGCCACAAATCAGCGCAAGCATCCCTTTTTCACTGATAGCCGAGCCTAAATAACGGCCTAATACTTCGTTTTTGATCTCGTTGATGGTCTGCTCAAGGGTGAAGTTTTCATACTTGGCATAGTATTCAGGCCAGCGTTTTACCCAATCTTGGTAGTTTTTCAAGCGTGATGGAGCGTCTCTTTCCGCTTCCGCCATCGCCGCTTCCAGTGACGGTCCCGCCACATCTTGGCTAATAAAACTGTTGAGAATAAAGCTACCTAACTTACGCTGGCTGTCTAATGATAATAAGCTGATATATCGCTGTAATAGCCCATTACCCGCTGGCATTTTTAACTTCACCGCCAGAATGATCCACCAGCGGATGATGTCCGCGTCCACCTTTTTATTATCTTGCCAGGTCATGGCTGGAATAGCGTCCAGATCAAACCATGCCATACTCGCCGGTGCTTTGGCTTTTAAGCCTTTTTGCGCTTCTGCCAGCAGAACTTTCGGAGCTAAGTAACCGGAAATATCTTCGCCAAATTGCTCTAATGCCGTTAATAATGCGGCTCTTACCACTTCACGTTTCTCTTTTTTCAGCAACGCGTACAGCGGTTTTAGGGAATCTGGATGTTTTAAGCGAGCTAACCATTCGATGGCAGTCACGCGGATCTCTTGTTTACCAGAGTCCAATCCTTCTGCCGCATTGACGTGAATGCTTGGTAAGGTTTCCAGCAATTTTTGAGCGCTTAAACGGTGGGTTTTGTTTTCACCCAGCGCCAACTCCATAATGCGAGGAATGAATCGTGCTGGAATGGTCGGGTATTTACCTAAAATGGTTACCGCATTAGACGCATCATACTCTTGGTAATAACGATGCCCTTGGTGCTGCGGGATAAGCCCCAGCGCTTCGCTTAAGAAATCAGGGTACTGCATAAAGAACGGCCAAATTTGTTCCGGCGCTCTAAATAGCCCTAATCCATCACTGTATGAACGCAGGCATAAGTCAGCAATTAAGCGACTCGCATTTTTAAAATGGCACTGCTCAAGCCCTTTTTCTAATTGACGTAAATCGAGCTGCGACAGGATGCGAACGGGAACTTCACGAGTGAGTTGATAGTGAGAAAAATGCTCAACATCAGAACGGTTATGACTCAGCAAACGCAACGCGTGGAATAGCGTGAATTCCGGTAAATTATTAATGCGCTCTTTGTGCTTGATGACATTGTATTCATGATCAGTGATCACCCCAACGCCCGAGTTTAATTTAGCTAATAAGCCAGCACACTCGTCTTCACTGTGTTGACTGAACTCTTTGTAATGGCGTTGTGACCACGTGTATTTATGCTTTTCTTGTTTGTTTTCTTCCAGTTCGCGCTCAGCATTTTCTTTCGCTTTTTGCAGCATTTCACGGAAGTTAGAGACCAAAATATCGACGGCGCTTGCTGGCAATGGCGTATCTTCCATCGGAATAACGTCTGGAATTTCCACCGCTTCCACTTCACTCGCACAATCCATCACATCAAAACGAGAAATCGCACTTTCAATGCTCTTGAGGACGGTTTTGTTGGTTTCCACTTTCAATGCCGCTTCAAGAATATCTCTATCTTTACCAATACGGGCGAACAGATCCGCCGCTTGCGTACGCTGTTTTGGCGTTCCTTCAAGCAGTACTTTGGTTAAGTGGGTTTTAACCGCCTCTTCCGGCAGAATAGACATTACTGGCTCAGCCGCTGAGCGCACGGTTTTCAGTGAACTGGTTGCCAATAGCACTAAAATATCGGCAAACACGCTATACAGCGCCTCGTCTTTTCTCAGGATATCGATCAATTGGATCTGACCACTGGCGGATAAATTGCTCAGCAGGCTTTGGCGAATAAAATCTTGCTCAGCAATTAAGTATTCTTTTAAACCTGGGATAGCGAATAATAACGCCATATTTTCGTAGTGATAATCAGACAGGTTTTGTCTATCAAAAATACCGTATAGCACGGTGTTACCCGGTTGTTCGGCTTCATTTTCCACTAACTGACTGAGCAGACCGTAGTTCCAGTGTTTACGGTGTTCATATTTAGCATGGCGTGAATTTTCAAAGGTGGTTACAAACGCATCACACAGTAAATACAGCATCCAAGACGGCAATTCTGGCGTCAGAATTTTGATATTTACCTCTTGGCAAGCCACCGCGACCACTTTTGCAAAACGCGCGATCTGCGCTGGCGTAATATCATCACCCACTTTGGAATACAGTTTATGGCGAGCATTTTTACCTTGGCGGATTACTTTGCTATACGAGCCGGCATCAAAACTGTGGCTTCCCCACCACCAATCCACCGTTCCCGGTTTGTCTAACAAAATTGTGGCTTTTTCTTTGTCCAACTGCCCCAGTTTCATCAGAATTTCAGGGGATTTACCCTCAATGACATAATCAAAGAGCGATTTGGGTAAGCTTTCTTCAAATGCGGCAAAAGGAAGCAGGGATTCTTGTAAATATTGTAATCCTGCGGTTTCCCCTTTTTCGCCATAAATAGCCAGAAGGTCAAAGGTAATTTTAGCCATGTTAATTTCCTAAATGTAGTTATATAACAACTTCTTATCATTTTTAGTTATTCATCTCAATTTGATTATTCTTATTCCTGATTATTTAACTTTACTGCTTAATTATTCATCTGGAATTAAATACCAATAATTTAATTATTCCCCCGCTATTTTCCCAACACTTGCTTCAAATACCGCCTGTTTATGGAAGATTGATCAGTAATGTATGACGTTGTGAGCAAAATGCCATCTATAACAATCTTTCTCATTTTTAGCTTGATCTGCCCAGATATCATCGGCAAGTTGACGAAAATTTTTAGTTCATTTAAACAGCAAAAAAGCCATTGACTAAACATATAATCTAATATTAGACTTATTGTATAAGTTAAATTTCCGAATGAGGAAAATCAATGAGCCAAAATACCGCTTACACAGATATCGTATACACTAATGCTTCCCAGCTGGTTCCACCAAGAGGGCACTATTCACACACAGTCACGGCGAATGGTTTCGTGTTTGTATCGGGGCAATTACCCACAGATAGCCAAGGAAATGTCCATGCGGACGCACCCTTTACTCAGCAAGCAGAACAAGTATTAGTAAATTTAGAGGCTTGCTTATCTGCCAGTGGTGTCGGTCGGCAACAATTGGTTCAGGTTCGGGTTTATATCGCGGATATGGACAATTGGCCGGTGTTTAATCAAATTTATGCCAATTGGATTGGCGAGTTTCGTCCTGCTCGCGCTGTTGCGGGTGTCAGTGAACTGCATTTTGGTGCGGGGATCGAAATTGAAGCAACCGCTGTAGCGGCAAGTTCATTGTTATAAAAATCAAGTTATTACCAATTAGCCATTTAATAATGGGGTATATCATGTCTGAATTAACATTACCGACCTATCAAGATGTCGAAGCCGCAGCACAGCGCATTGCAGGTATTGCTCACAAAACCCCAGTGATGACGTCCACGACAGTCAACAAAGAGTTTGGCGCTGAGTTATTCTTTAAATGTGAAAATTTCCAACGTATGGGGGCATTTAAATTTCGCGGCGCGTTAAATGCTCTTTCACAACTTACTCCAGCGCAAAAAAAAGCAGGAGTAATCGCATTTTCATCAGGAAACCATGCTCAAGGTATCGCGCTGGCGGCACAAATGTTGAATATTCCAGCCACCATTTTGATGCCGATTGATTCTCCAGAAGTCAAAGTTGCCGCCACTCAAGGCTATGGAGCTAAAGTGATTAGATTTGACCGCTATACCCAAGATAGAGAGCAACTTTGTCGCGATCTTGCCGAAAAAGAAGGATTGACCATCATCCCACCTTACGACCATGTGGATATTATTGCGGGTCAAGGTACTGCGGCTAAAGAGCTGTTTGAGGAAGTTGGCGAGCTGGATGCCCTCTTTGTTTGCTTAGGTGGTGGTGGGTTGCTCTCTGGATGTGCACTCGCAGCGCGCGCATTATCGCCGAATTGCAAAGTGTATGGCGTTGAACCTGAAGCCGGTAATGATGCGCAGCAATCTTTCCGTAGTGGAAAAATTGTGCACATTGATACGCCAAAAACTATTGCAGATGGTGCACAAACTCAACATGTGGGGAACTACACTTTTGAGCTAATCAAACAAAATGTGGATGACATTTTAACTGTGACCGATGCGCAATTAGTTGATCGCATGAAGTTCTATGCTGAGCGTATGAAAATAATTGTGGAGCCGACAGGTTGCCTTTCTTTCGCTGCCGCCTTGAAAATGAAAGAACAGCTGCGCGGCAAACGTATTGGGATTATTATTAGCGGCGGAAATGTGGACATTAAGCGCTTCGCAGAATTAATGTTAGCTTAAGCAATTTATGCCCCTTCTCTATTAGAATTGAAAAAAATAGTTTAATATTTAAAGAGATATCCAAAATAGATGAAGGGGTAGAGTTATGGCAAAGCCACAAGAAAACAGTTTATTGGCACAAATTGAAGCCATAGCACAAGGGTTAAGTGAGACCTTCGCCCCTTTCTGTGAAGTAGTGGTTCATGATCTGAAAAACCCCGAACATTCGATTATTTCGATTCATAACAACCTCTCTGGGCGCAAAGAAGGTCAACCGACAACTGAATTGGGTCTCGCCCGTATTGAATCCGCCGATTTCCCCAATATCATCGCCAATTATGCCAATCAATTTCCAGATGGACGCCCAGCCAAGAGCACATCAATCGGTATCAAAGATGAAACTGGGCAATACGTTGCCGCATTGTGCCTCAATTTAGATATGACCCAGTTTCGCAGCATGCAAAGTATGCTGTCACAATTTACAGAGGTGGGATGCAGCCCCGTCAAAGAGCATTTAGAACCCAACGGCAGCGAAGCTATTCGTACTCGCATCGATCAATACGCCGCTTCTATCGCCGCCACTCCCCGAACCTTGAAGGCTGATGACCGAGTTGCCTTAATTGAGATTTTACGCAAAGAAGGTCTTCTTGATATTAAAAAATCCATGGATACCATCGCGCAACACCTTGGGGTTTCTCGAGCTTCGGTCTATTTATATGCCAAAAAAGACAGTTAAAAATCCCAAATTGCTTTTCCTTGCCAGCATTCATCGATCAACGTTAGGAAGTAGCTCACTTTGAGCGGCAAATAACGTTTTGTCGGATATAAAGCGCAAATCGATGATTCTTGGCGAGAAAATTCACTCAATATCGGTAGTAGTTGCCCTTGCTGAATAGCAGTTCCCACTAAGAAAGCCCCTAACTGGCAAATTCCTTCGCCTTCAATGCTGGCATCTAGAATTGCCTGAGTGTCATTCAACGTCAGGCGCCCTGATACGGGGAATAGTTGCTTTCCTTGAGGGGTATGAAATTGCCACGGAACCACACTACCCCGATGTTTAAACGCCAACTTTTGGTGCTTTACTAACTCGGAAATGCTCTGTGGAGTACCATATCGTTGTAAATAGGTAGGAGATGCACAAGTGACCATTCGATGTGGTGCTAAGACTTTGCGGATCAGCCGGTTATCATCATTTCCCCCAATACGAATGGCGAGGTCAAAACCTTCCCCAACAATATCGCTATAGTCATCCGAGAAATGAACGTCCACCTCTACATGAGGCCATCGCCGTGCATATTCTTTGACAATAGGCATGATGTACAAACGCCCAAATATAACCGGAACCGTAATACGCAATAATCCTTTTGGTTGCTGTTGTCCCTGACTCAGTTCGTTTTCGATATTGGCGACTTCGTGTAAAATTTTGAGCGCACCTTCATATACAGTTTGCCCTTCATCACTTAAGCGAAGGCTTCGCGTTGTGCGATGCAATAAGCGAATTTGTAATCGGTTTTCTAACCGCGCGACACATTTCCCCACGGCTGAACGCGAAATACCAAGTCTTTGTGCTGAATGCGTAAAGCTTCCTGTTTCAACCACATCCACAAAAACTTTCAGGTCGAACAAGTTATCCATCAGTAATGATGCCGGATTAGACACGATTAGCCCCCAATGAAGCCACGATAGTGATGTTTATTATCAATAATGTCCCAGATAAGATCAATTAACGCTTGAAACTATTTACTGACCGCCATTATTTGGAACTTTATATGACGAACACAATAACGATTGAAACCAATGCAACTTTTCAACAGCGATGGGGAGCCATCCTGACGCTCATGCTGGCGACCTTCAGTGTGGTGACAACCGAGATGATCCCCGTAGGGCTATTAACGCCGATTGTGGAGGATTTTTCTGTTTCCTTAGCAACCACCGGTTTCTTAATGACACTTCCAGCTATCAGCGCCGCCATCAGCTCACCGCTGATTGTGTTATTTACGCGTTCTATTGACCGCAAAACACTGTTATTGATTGGGGCGCTTTTACTGACCCTTTGTAACTTAGTGGCGGCTTTAACACCGTATTATTGGCTACTCTTGATCAGTCGTCTTTTTGTTGGCGTTTGTATTGGCATTATTTGGGCCTTAGCAGGCGGGTTAGTGCCTCGCTTAGTGGCTGCCCCCGCTGTCGCGCTAGCAACTTCGCTAGTTTTTGGTGGCGTGGCAGCAGCGTCGGTACTGGGCGTACCTTTCGGCGTTTTAATGGGCGAATGGTTAGGCTGGCGTGCGGCATTTGCCTCAATGTCCTTTATTTCTTTGTTACTTTTCTTCTCTTTGCTCATGCAATTACCTTCACTTCCCGCGATGACGTCTCCCACATTCAAAACGTTTATCATTGAAATTAAGCGTCCCATCATTATCAATGGGCTGTTAATAACGCTACTTATTGTATCCGGGCATTTTATGGCATTTACCTATATTCGTGCGCTGCTATCCAATAATGGTTTGATTTCCGTGGACCTTTTAGGAGGCTTATTACTGATTTACGGGTTGGCTGGTATCGTAGGTAACTTTCTGTTTGGGCTCACCGCCAACAAACACCTAAATTTTGCGGTCGTGATGATAGCCAGCGGTCTTGTCTTAAGTTTAGGCGCATATATATTCCTTCCAATGAGTGTATGGATGGCATTATCCATTATGGTACTTTGGGGAATTGCTTATGGTGGCGTATCGGTCACTTTAATGACCTGGATGATGCGTTACAGCGCTCATAATATTGAAGCCACAAGCTCCTTGTATATTGCCTTTTTTAATGGCGGAATCGCCTTAGGCTCTGCACTTGGTGGTATTTTCGTCTCACTGTATGGATTAATTGGCAATTTGCATGTCGCGGTATTGTCATTTGTGGCTGCGCTTGCGCTGTTAGGGATCAATTATTACCAGAAAAAAGCTCGCTAAATTCTCTAACAAAGTCGATTTATTATTAATAACTAAAGTAAATGGCGTTTAAATTAGTAGCGATTGTTTTTTTTAGCGCTAGCCTTTCTTGCTGAGTTATTGCATAAATAGCTATCACCAAAAATAGGGAAATAAAATGACAAAAACAGCACCATTAACACTGTATTACGATACCTTTGGTCAGCCAGAACACCCTGCTGTCGTACTTATTGCAGGGTTAGGTGGACATAACATTAGTTGGACATCAGAATTTTGCCAACAAATTGCCGATGCAGGTTTTTATATTATCCGTCCCGATAACCGTGATGCGGGTTTATCGCCACATTTAGATAATTATCCGCCACTAAATATTGGGGAAATGGCTGAGCACTTACAAAACGGCGAGCATGTCGATGTTCCCTACACCTTATTTGAAATGGCCGATGATATTATCGCCTTGTTAGATAGCTTATCCATCGAAAAAGCCCATATTGTAGGGCGTTCAATGGGTGGAATGATAGCGCAAGTGGTTGCATCAAAAGTTCCGAACCGCACTCTTTCACTTTGCCCAATTATGTCATCAACGGGTAATCCGCAATTGCCGCAAAGCGAGCCGGATGTCATGAAAATGCTAATGTCTCCTAGCGTAGATCCTAAACAGGATTTTGAAGGCTACATTGCTGGGCAACTCGCATTTTACCGCCGCATTGGTTCAACGTGCGTGCCGTTCGATGAAGAAAATTGCCGTGACTATATTGCACAAGCATTCCAGCGTAACTACTCTCCTGAAGGCACTAAACGTCAGTTAGCCGCCGTTGCAGTAACGGGTGATTTGAGACCTCTCCTTAGTGCCATCACCGCCCCAACGCTGGTGATACACGGCTCTGTTGACCCATTATTCCCCGTCACTTCAGGTCAGGATATTTTTGATAATATTGAAACGGCAAAATTAGAAGTGATTGAAGGTATGGGGCACGATACGCCAGCCGAATTAAACCCTCAAATTGCTGAAATGATTATTGAGAATATGCGAGAGAGTGAAGTGAATTAATAACGTTAAGTTTGTAAATAAGCGCCTGAAACGAGGCGTTTATTTATAGCCAGCCTTGCTGTTTATGTTGTGCGCAAATTGGGCACAGAGTTTCTTCCGAAGTCCATGCCGAAAAAGGTAATTGGCATTTTTGGCATGTCCCATCAAAATAATAGAAATGCTGTGGTTCGCTATTTTTTGCCACGTGAGGATGAACTTGAATTGATTTTGGGAAACAGACCACTTGGCAACTCATACAGCCTGTACAACGCTTATCGTCTAAACTAAATTGATGATCTTCTAGCTCTATCGCCTGCTCATCACACACTTTCGCGCATGCGCCACATAAAATGCAACTGGCCGTATCTAATGCAATATGGAACCAGCTATCCTCAGGATAAAACTGTTTTCTGGCATTCAATCCCGTTTTAACCTTGCCACTATCTAATGGCTGACTATCTAATTTTTGACGAAAAAGCATTCTACGCCGCCCACTATCCACTTCCGCAGGTTTGGTGATGGTCAAACTCCAAATAGGCTCTTGTAATGCTTCTAGTTTTAAATTTAATGCCGCTAAAGCTGGCAACCATTTATCCACCAGCGGTTCAGGAATTTGCATACCTCGAATGGCATATTGACGATGCCAAACAATCAGTTCTTCAGGGCTAGCAAGTGGCTCATCATGGCTGATAACCAAAAAACCATTTTGATAGGTTCGTTCATGAGGTTGAATATTTTCAATGGCATCGACAGGACAGGTAAACAGGCAGTTACCGCATTGATAACACAGTTCATTATCAATTTTCGCATCCATAAAACCAAAAGAAATCGCACCCACAGGACAGCTGCTCGCACAGTTGTCACAAACACTATTTTTCAAGCGCTTATGGACACACTTTTCATTAATAACAGGTTCTGGAGGAAGATCTAACTGAATGAACCGCCGCATAATCTATTCGTTTACCTTTGATGATTAAGCTTAATAACTTTCTATCATCTTAATGCAACGGCTTAAAATTAACATGACATAAATTAAAAATTAACGAGATATGATGGCATTACACGCAAAGGCACTCACTTGCTCTAAGATTTTGTCCAATAAATCTTTATCAAGACTTTTTTGATTCAAGCGTTTTAATAGTGATTTTTTCGCAATCACAAATCCCAAAACTTGCCCAATTAAAGCATGTGCTGAAATAATCGCCGTCGCTTGATCTTTATCCGTAATAAATTGGACAAGTGAAGTTAAGCGAGAATGAAAAGGCTCGATAAACTCTTTAAAGATAATATCTGCATTTTCTGTAGGTTCTAGCTGCTCTCTTAGGATTAATATTGAATAATACTCATGTTCCGGTGACAGCAACGCCAACCCTAGCCCTTTAATTAATAGCCGGAGTAATGATTCAACCTCTATTACCTCATGGCTTGCCCGTGATTTTAATTGCTCAAACTGCACATCAAATATGCTCACATTGCTCATTTGGGCAAGATCTGCCGCAATTTTATGGATAACAGCTGCATAGACCCCCATCTTTCCACCCATATGATAAGGGATGGCAGATTGGTTAACTCCAGCACTTTCAGCCAGTTGACGAGTTCTCACGCCATTAATACCATAAAGAGCAAACTGTTTGATGCCTTCATTGATTAATTTTTCTTTCGTCAGCTCCGAAGAGAGTGTGTTTTTGTTTATTTCTGTCATATGCAGCTGAAACCCTAATTACATTAAATGAGTAACATTATACGTCGGCACGCATTAAATGCGTCGAATTATTATTTAATTCTATCCCCTTATCTTTTCCCACAATAACGGTACCGCCTAAATTACATAAATGATAATCAAAGGCACAATTGGGTTCAAACGCAAATGTCATTCCTGCTTTTAAGATTAATTCACGCCCAGGATTAGGCAGTCGGCTTATATGTCCATATTTTTGAGCTAACGGTAATATTTCAATTCCTGGAGCCGTACCAAAGCCAATTGGGCCATAAGGATTAATGCTATGAATAAGCGGATGAACATGCCAACCTTTTGCCTTTAATAATGGTTGTTCCATTTTGTCCACCAACTCCCCAAAGGTAATGCCTTCTTTGAGATTCTCTACACCTATCTCATAACATTCTCGCGAAACTTGTGCAGCTCGCTCAATATTAGGGTGTATTTTCCCGACTGCCACCGCAGCTTGATGCTGGGTTTCATACATCCCATACAGTGCGAAAATTTCAGTTAATACGATATCTCCATATTGTATTTCCCTTGGTTTTTGCGAGCGGTATTGCCATGCTGGTTGTCCCCAACCAATATATTCAGGGCCTGAACCCATTAAAATTTCTGCTGTAAACCCACCCATCGATAAACATGTTGAAGTCACTGCCGCAGCAATATCCGCTTCGGTATTTCCGGGAATCGCTGTTTTGCGCATCGCTTCACTCATGGCTTCACCAATCATGGCCGCATGTTTGATATGCGCGATTTCTTCATCGCTTTTGACCGAGGTTAATTGGAAAAAGGCTTTATAAACCGGCACAAAACTCACATTCGGTAATTGCTCTTTAATACCTGACAACGTATTAAACGGCATTGCACCATCAAAATAGAATGGCGGATATGGTTCAAGCCCAATGACGCCTATCTGAGCATTCGGCGATACCCCTAACTGAATCAAAATATTGCCGATATTGCGCCCTGTTTTTCCCACCATAATCTGTTCAGGTGAAATCCATTGCATATCATTACGTAAAGACGCCTGCATATGGTCGGCCACCATCATCGGCGCAAATGTCACCACTATTGGAGCTTTATCTTGATGGAACAGCACCACCGAGCCCAGTCTGTCATTAGTAAAATAATGATCGATACAAAATGGTGCCGGTGCGGCGGACTCCCTATCGCCATACACCATCAAAACTTCCAGATCATGCTCCTTCATAATTTTACGAGCCAAATCCCATCGTCTATCACGCTCTTTAAGGGTAAATGGAGCGGGTATCATTGAATTCATCATAATTTCCTCATTTGCATTATATTTAATTCATTTGAATGAATTAAATATTGATCGTGGTGATATCGAAGTCAAATTAATCATAAGCATTAAGTGCTATCGCTAGGAAATTACTTGCCCCAAAAACGGATAGTGAATTGAAAATTCAGAAATAAATAAACAAAGTCCCAATCAAACTTTTTGATCATCCTTTGAATAGTTTCGAGTGTATACTAGTGTAATCTCAACGTTTTTAACCCTAACCGATGCCAAATGACATCCCCTACCATTCCCAACCAAAGGTTTGTATATGAATAATTTTGAGTTTTACAACCCAACGCGCATTGTTTTTGGTGAAGGTAAAATAAGTGAATTGGACCGATTGGTTCCCGCGAATGCAAAAGTCCTCGTGCTATTTGGCGGTGAAAGTGCTCGCAAGAATGGCACCCTCGATGAAGTTGCGAGTGCATTGAAAAATCGCCAGATTGGCTATTTTGGTGGGATTGAAGCCAACCCTCGCTACGAAACCTTAATCAAAGCTGTCGCGCAAATTGAACACGAAGGTTATGATTTTTTACTGGCTGTTGGCGGTGGCTCCGTCATTGATGGTACTAAATTTATCGCGGCGGCAGTCAATTACGCAGGAGATAAATGGGAAGTGGTGACCAGCGGCGGTGCCACTATTGAACACGCATTACCTTTTGGTACGGTGTTAACCCTCCCTGCTACTGGCTCTGAAATGAACAAAGGCTCTGTGATCACGCGTGAGGAATTACACGCCAAATTAGCCTTTATGAGTGACAAAGTTTTCCCTCAATTTTCTATTTTAGACCCGGTTAAAACCTACTCATTACCACCTCGTCAAATCAGTAATGGGGTTGTGGATGCGTTCGTACACGTTATCGAGCAGTACCTCACCTACCCTGTAAATGCCAATGTTCAAGACACATTTGCTGAAGGTCTACTGAGAACCTTGATCGATATTGGCCCGAAAGCCTTAGCAAATCCAACCAATTACGATGTGCGCGCCAATTTAATGTGGACAGCAACATTAGCGTTAAATGGTTTAATTGGTGTTGGCGTACCGCAAGACTGGGCAACCCACATGTTAGGTCATGAAATCACCGTTCTCTACGGTTTAGATCATGCCCAAACCTTAGCCATTATCCTGCCTTCCTTAATGGAAGAAAAACTGCCTCAGAAACAAGCGAAAATGGCGCAGTATGCAGAACGCGTCTGGGATATACGTGAAGGCAGCGAAAAAGAAAAAGCACTCAAAGCCATTGAATTAACAAGAGACTTTTTCGAATCAATGCAAGTGAAAACACGCTTTAAAGATTATCAGCTCAACCAAGATATCGTAGAGCCTTTAGTTGAGAGCCTCGTGGCGCATAGCATGGTGACACTCGGGGAACACCGTGATATTACCCCTGAAGTGAGCCGTCGAATTTATCTCGCTTCATTATAATGACCGTGTATTATCAAAAGAGCGCATTCCCTTGCGCTCTTTTTTAATGACTCGAACAGGGTTTTAAGTTCACTTCCGCGACCAACCATTTCAACAATAACGCCGCGCACCAAAAACGATGACTTTTGATATTGAGAAAGGCAACCGACTCTTAATTTATATGCCGATTAAATAGGATGATGAATCAATAATTAATTGATTTTTTATGCAGTTAAGCAGATAGCAGATAACTCTACTATCTGCGTCGCCGCTATCTTTAGCCAGATAATTGATTGGCAATGGCACAATAGCATGATCAAAATATTGTTTTGATTTCCCGCCCTAATAACCCGTTTCTTGGTGCCGCAATTTTATGTATTTTATATAACAAAACTACATAAAACATTTTTGTAACAATCGTTTTTATAGCTATCGTTTTTATAACAACCATCTTTATAACAACAATGTACTCCTAGGTCGTGAGCCATGTTTTCTAAATCCAATATCTCGAATACTGCCCTGCTCGCGTCTTCGCTGCTATTAACCATCGGGCGCGGCGCCACATTACCATTTATGGCAATTTATCTGACACGCCAATACCATATGGCGATCGATATCGTCGGTGTTGCTATGACTATTGCCTTAACGGTCGGCGTGCTATTCAGTATGGGATTTGGCATGCTGGCGGATAAAGTCGACAAAAAACGCTGCATGCTTATTGCGGTGATAGCGTTTATTTGTGGATTTATCGCGATCCCGCTCATGAACAATGCCCTATTGGTGATTATATTTTTCTCACTAATTAACTGCTCTTATTCTGTTTTTTCGACTGTTTTAAAAGGCTATTTCGCAGATACTTTATCACTATCCTTAAAGACTAAAGTGTTTTCGCTCAACTACACCTTTATCAATATCGGTTGGACGGTCGGGCCCCCAATGGGCACATGGTTATTAATGTACAGCATTAATTTACCATTTTGGCTAGCGGCAGTCTCCGCAGCCGCCCCTATCTTTTTTATTCAGCGATTTGTTCAAAGCACCAAACCTGCTAGCCATGTTGATGGTCAACCGCGAGTGTGGAACCCTAAAGCAATGCTCCACGACCGTGCATTGGCTTGGTTTATTCTCTCCACTTTTCTCGGCTCACTCGTTTTCGGCTCTTTTACCACGTGGATCTCCCAATATGTGATCACCGTTGCTAACAGTGACTTTGCACAAGCGGTAATTGGCGTGATTTTACCTGTCAACGCCGTCGTCGTTGTCACATTGCAATATACGGTAGGTAAACGCATTACGCCGGATAACTTAAGACGCTTAATGACCATTGGTAGCGTATTCTTTTTAGGGGGGTTAGCGGTATTTATGGGGTCTGGCGATAATCTCTATTTATGGGCATTAGGCTCATTTATCTTCACATTGGGCGAACTTATTTACGCACCGGGGGAATATATGCTAATTGATAGCATTGCCCCTGAAGGCATGAAATCCAGTTACTTTTCCGCACAGGCGCTAGGATTACTTGGCGGGGCATTTAACCCTATGATGACGGGGTTCGTTCTGACTGAACTTCCTCCGTATTTTATCTTTATTATCTTAATGGTGGTGACAGTACTGGCATGGCTAAGTATGCTTAACGGCATGCGAATTAAAAATAAACAAACTCTCGCATTGGCAATATAAACTGCGGTAAACGTGGTTTGCTGTATAAATAATCTTCCTTATGTTTAATTACCCGCTAATAGCTATTATTAGCGGGTTTCTTTTTTCTATTTCAACGCCCTATTTCAACAGGGTCATTTTTAAGGTTTCCCCGAGAATTTTTATCGCGTTGCGCCGTCTTGGGATCAACTCTAATGCATAGTTAATACGCAGGTGGTTTGGGTAGCAATCCCCTGTGGCAAAGTGGGCTCCCGTCAATACCGTCACTTTATTGCGATGTAAAATCTCCATCAATTTCGCAGTATCTGCTGCCGGATGCTCGACCCATAATGAAAATCCGCCTTGAGGCCTTGAAATTCGAGTATTCACGGGGAAATGCGTTTCAACTAATTCCCGGTATTGGCACTGTAATTCACGATATTGCTGACGCATTCGGCGTAAATGCAAAAAATAGTGTCCTTCTTTTAAGAAATTACTCATCACTTGCTGCATAAAAACTTCGCCAGAACAATGTGATAAGTATTTTAAATGCATAACTTTCTCTTTGTATTTACCGGGAATTATCCACCCCGTCCGTGTTCCCGGTGCAACGGTTTTAGAAAATGAACTGCACAGAATCACATGACCTTCGGTATCCAGAGATTGGATCGTTGACGGACGCGGATAAACATATGCAAGAGGCGCTAAACAATCATTCTCGATAACCGTACCTTGATATCGATTAGTCATCTCAAGTAACCTTTGCTTATTTTTTTCCGGCATAATACTGCCCATCGGGTTATTGCATGTCGGCGTCACCACCACCGCTTTAACTTGCCAACATTGAAAAGCTTCTTCTAACCTATCCAAGTTAATTCCTATTTGCGGATCAACGGGAATTTCGATGATTTTACGACCCAGCCCATAAAGCGTCTGCAATAATCCAGGAAACGTCGGCGATTCAACAGCAACCACATCATTCGCTTGGGTACATGCTTGAATTGCAATAGAAATCGACTGATGAGCGCTAGTGGTCGTCACAATATCATCAGGGGTAAATGACTGGCGATAATCAGACACATGATAAATTTGCTCTCTGAGTGCAGCTAACCCTTGTAAGCTATCATACTCAAGTGTTAACGGATTACGGCGGCGAGCCACCATGTTCATTTCTTGCCATAAAGGTTCTAAGGTTTTATCGGCAATATTAGGTACCGCACACGATAACGATGTGACCCCTACGTGCTCTTCAACACGCAAAAAGTCCATCGTCGGGTTCCACTTATCAATATGAACAGGCTTTTGAATATAATTAGCCACTTTCGGTAATTGTGCTGTGATCTTTTCAGGGATCACGAAATAACCCGATTTTGGTACTGCATAAATGAGCTGACACCGTTCCAATTCACGATAAGCTAGTTGAGCCGTGGTAATGCTCACATCATGGCAGCGGCTAATATCACGTACCGACGGCATTTTCTCACCACCAAGAAACTCCCCTCGATGGATTTTGCTCTGTAGCATTTGGGCTATCTGTTTATAGAGCATCGCACTCATTTCCTTAAAATCGAATTACCGTATCTGTAATTTAATACAAATTTCGCTGAAATGATCTGTATTTTACAAAAAAGCCAATCTGTCACTTTTTTAAGTCAATTTCTCATGCGAAGCTAAATAAACAAAATACAGCAATAGGATTTTATTTATGGAATATGAAAAAAACATAAAGGGTAAACCATACCCAAAATTTATATTAATACAACCAATCACGTTCATGTTTCGGTGGTTAATATCATTATTTATAAG
>NZ_JAERJY010000033.1:0-27999 GCF_018257375.1 Providencia sp. JGM181
TTAAATTCCATATTTAAATACAAACTAAGAACATTCCCTTATAATTCTAAATTTATCTAGGAATTATTCTTAGTTCATAAAATGAAATGTTAATTTAATATACATTGATGGCTCCTATTTCAATAATCGAAAATAACAATATCTCAGTAATAACGTCTATCGATAATAGAATTAATTATCGTTCCTATAAATAATTTGATGACTGTATATGCCCCCGAAAGTACAGAAAACAGAGTTGGCTGTAATAAGCCACCTAGCTTTCCCCTGTAAGGGTGAGAATGAGTGTGAGAGCAAATTGAGGCATGTACATCCAAAGGCCTGAGATGTCATGTAACGGGTGATTTTGCAGCAAAAAAAAGCCCCGAGTCGTAAGACTCAGGGCTTAATAAATTGGCGGAACGGACGGGACTCGAACCCGCGACCCCCTGCGTGACAGGCAGGTATTCTAACCAACTGAACTACCGCTCCGAAGTTCCCTACTGGGAACGCCAAGCATATTACGAATACTTGATATGACAGTCAACTCTTTTTCTTGAAAAATCGTACGGTTGAGCAGTTTTTAGCCTTATTAGATTACAAAACTGTCGCCATTAATGAAGGGTTTCGTCATCTTGCTCAGATTGCCGCCATAAACAGGGTTTTCCCCCTTTTTTATCCACGATATCTAAGCGGGCTTCATGCTCTGCAATTTCTTCATCAGAAGCATAAATAATTTTTAATCCACTTACTGGACGCTCAATACGTTGAATTTCATTGGCTTGTTCCGTATTGCTGGATTCAGATTCCATTGAAAATGCAAGAGAGGTCTGCCCCCCTGTCATCGCTAAGTAGACGTCAGAGAGGATCTCAGCATCGAGTAAAGCTCCGTGCAATGTTCGCTTGGAGTTATCGATAAGGTATCTATCACATAAGGCGTCTAAGTTATTACGTTTACCGGGAAAAATCTTGCGAGCTAATACTAAGCTGTCGGTAATGGTGCAGAATTCTGAGGTTGGAGGAATGCCTCTGTTGAGCTTACGAAACTCGTAGTCCATAAAGCCGATATCGAAGGGTGCATTGTGAATGACGAGTTCTGCACCGCGAATAAATTCGATAAACTCATCGGCTATATCGGCAAATACCGGTTTGTCTTGCAAAAATTCATCACTGATTCCGTGGACTTCGAAAGCTTCTGGGTCAACGAGACGGTCTGGTTTGATGTAGACATGGAAATTGCGCCCTGTTAAGCGGCGATTAATCACCTCTACAGCACCAATTTCAATGATATTGTGCCCTTCATAATGAACACCAAGCTTGTTCATACCTGTGGTTTCAGTATCGAGGACAATTTGTCGGGTTATCGCCGTGCTCATAATGTTTTTTTGTGTCAAACTAGAAGTTGATGAATAAGAAAGAGTGTAACAGAAATGACAAAGCAGGTAGAAATTTTCACTGATGGGTCTTGTTTAGGGAACCCAGGCCCCGGCGGATACGGTATCGTACTTCGTTATCAGCAACATGAGAAAACACTCAGTGATGGTTTTTTCCTCACCACCAATAATCGCATGGAATTACTCGCCGCAATCGTTGCCTTAGAGTCACTGACCCGACCTTGCGATATTATTCTGACTACCGATAGCCAATATGTACGCCAAGGGATCACTCAGTGGATCCATAATTGGAAACGTCGTCAATGGAAAAAGGCGGATAAATCGCCAGTGGTCAATGTGGATCTTTGGAAGCGTCTCGACCAAGCAATTACACGCCATACTATCGATTGGCGCTGGGTGAAAGGTCATGCTGGTCATGCTGAGAATGAAAAATGTGATGAATTAGCTCGCGCCGCGGCCAATGCGCCAACAAAAGAAGATACAGGCTACCAACCTACTCAAGAATAGCCAGGTTCAGATTTAACGAAGTTGCTTCGATTTACTGATTTCTTTCGTTGCACCCAACGCTGTTGAAATTTTCACTTTAGGTTGCTTAAATTTCAAGGGCGTTGGCGTTAATGGATATGTACGCTTTCTTGCAACAATCACGCTTATCACACCAATTCCACCACAACGTTTATTGACCCGTTTTTCCGATGAGACCCAAGGTAATACTTGGCAATTTCGGTGATATAGCACCTCATAATTGAGTAACCCTAGCCAATCAAATACCCGGAGAGAAGGGAAAAAACGGCTACAGTAAGGCTGCTGCTTACGTAAAATCGGTACTAATTTTGCCATTCCAGCTATGCTGAATGGGTTAAATCCCGATAAAATCAGCCAACCATCATCGATCAATACCCGATCCACTTCTCGTAAGATCCAATGTGGATCATGGCTATAGGCGAGCAAATGAGGCATTAAACAGGCATCAATTGTCTTATCCGCAAAAGGCAAAGCTTCAGGATTTGCCGCAACATCAAATAAGTGAGGATCTTCACCTAACGTGAATTGATGAGGGATCATGCACTCTTTAGTGTGGATTTCTGTACTCAAATGACCTAATTTAAGCAGGTGAAAACCAAACATTTTTTGCCACCAAGGCGCTAACTGGGCTTCCAAGGCTTGGCGATAGTGTTCACCAAAAGGAATATCAGACCAACTGGCGGGCATTTGAATCTTTTCTTCAATACGCGCAGGTTTCATAACATTCCCCTTAAAAATCGGATCGAGGTTGATTATGGAGTTAATTCGAGTACCAGCGTTAAATGATAATTACATTTGGCTACTAGCAAACAACCAGCAGTGTATCATTGTTGACCCTGCTGAGTCAGAGGCGATTCTCTCAATATTAACGGCTAACCAATTGACCCCTGTTGCAATTTTACTCACCCATCATCATAACGACCATACTCAGGGTGTGAAAGGTATTATTGCTCAATATCCAAAACTCCCCGTATTTGGTCCCCAAGAAACCTTAGTTAAAGGGGCTACAGAGCTTATATGTGATGGCGACTCCGTCATTATTGGTGACTTCAATTTTCAAGTCATTGGTCTCCCTGGTCACACGCTTGGGCATATCGGTTTTTACCAAGCTCCTTACCTATTTTGTGGTGATACATTATTTTCAGCTGGCTGCGGGCGGATTTTCGAGGGTACCCCCGACCAAATGTATCAATCGATTCAAAAAATCGCAGTGCTTCCTGATGATACTCTCATCTGCTGTGCGCATGAATATACGCAGTCTAATTTACAATTCGCTCATCATATTTGGCCTGAAAATGAGACAATTATGAATTATTCCGAAAAAGTAAGGACTTTGCGCAACAATCAGCAAGCAACAGTACCTAGTACATTGAAAACTGAGAAAAATATCAACATTTTTTTACAATGTGACAATCCGAAATTACAACAAAAACTGAACATTAATGTGACAAATCCATCATTACGTGCAGTTTTCACCTTATTACGTAAATTAAAGGATGAATATTGATGTATAATCGTTGTCAATAACAGCTAAAGCCAGTATTATCTGGTCAACTTTTAAACATCAAGAATAAAGAAAAATAGAGCTAATGAAGATAATCGCGACCCTCATCGCCATTGTTTTGCTTGCGGGCTGTCAAGGCACTTCCAAAGTCACCGCTAAGCAACCAAAGTCTTCAACCAACCACTCAATTGACACTGTTGCATCCCATAACCAGGCAGCAAGTAGACAGGTTTCCAAAGTCGATCATGACCTTTGGGGTTATATTAGTGGTGAACTGAAGATGGATATCCCCGAAAACACAACAATTCGGGAAATGGCCAATAGTTACTCCAATAAACAAAGTTTTATCTATGATGTGGCAGTAAGAGCTGAGCCTTACATGTACTTAATTGTAGATGAAATCAATGATCGTAACTTACCAATGGAATTAGCCTTAATTCCTGTCATTGAAAGTTCATATAATCCTAAAGCCACTTCCCCAGCACAAGCGGCGGGTCTTTGGCAAATCGTTCCCATCACTGCACGTTCATATGGGTTAAAACAGACACAATGGGTTGATGAGCGACGTGATGTTGTGACATCCACAAAAGCGGCTTTAGATCTCCTTGAGAATCTGAATATTATGTTCGGTCACGATTGGGAGCTCACACTTGCTGCTTATAACTGCGGTGAAGGTTGCGTTCAAAACGCGATTAAAAAGAATGAAGCTGCTGGCTTACCAACAGATTTTTGGTCTCTTCAATTACCAAAAGAAACCAAACAATATGTTCCAAAGATCCTTGCTCTTAGCCAAGTGTTAAGACAACCAGAACGCTATCAAGTCAGATTACCAAAAAGCAATAAGAATAGAGGGTTAACGCAGGTTGATGTGGGGCAACAAATCACATTGACTCAAGCTGCTGAATTAACAGGTTTAACGGAAGAATCCATTAAAACCTATAATTCGGGTTATACCCGAGGCGTTACGTCGCCAAATGGTCCACATTATATTATGTTGCCAACTGCAAAAGCTGAGCAGCTAAAAGTTTCACTGACGGATCAAGACGTATTAAATGATATTCGCAACGCGGTAGCACAAAATCGTTATGCGCAAGCCGCGGCGGGTAACACCCGGACAGCAAAAGCGAACTCAAAGCAAGCTAAAACCTTTAGTTATAAAGTTCGCAAAGGTGAATCAATCGCAAGCATTGCTAAAAAATTCAATACAACAGCTAAGAATATCCAACAGCTAAATGGGTTAAAAACAGCTAAAGCGAACATCGTTCCAGGACAAACATTAAAAATTTCAGGTACGACACCGACCAGCAATAATCGTAAAGGTGGAACTTACAAAGTCAGAAAAGGCGATACTTATTACAGTATTGCTAAGCGTCATGGAATTAAACTTAACGACCTGATGAATTGGAACTCAGGTGTTAAAATGGCAGATTTAAAGCCAGGTGTTACATTGAATTTATATCTTTAAATTAAATATTTCAAAAATCCCCATAAAGGTTAAACCTTAGGGGATTTTATATTAAATAAATTTCAATGATTAGAAATAAACTATTTAATTAGCCTTAATCTCGATATCAATCTGGATCACAATTTGAGTTGTAACATATCATCAAATACACTTAATTGCCGAAATCGCACAATATCATTTACATTCTTGATTAGGGTGTGATAGAAAAAATAATTATCCCGATTTTTCCTAGTTTCCCCTTACGATTCCCTGCTTAAAAAAGTCATTATTGGGTGGTGACTTATGAAATAAAAGTGCTATTATTATTGATGTGGCGAAAGCAATCTGAGCAATCAGTTTATATTTGAATATTACTTTTATATTAGTGACAACCTAAAACTCTCTCAATTAGTGATAATCTTATATTTATCAATATACTAACCATGTTTGTTTATATTGAAAACAGATGCTTATATTTAGTTGATGTGACATTATTTTTGATACAAAAATACGCAAAGTAAAAGTCAGATTCGCCCATGGAGGTGATTATGGATGAATACTCACCCAAGAAACATGATATAGCCGAATTAAAATATCTGTGTAACAGTTTGAATAGAGACGCAATATCAAGTTTACAAAAAACAAACACCCATTGGGTAAATGATCTTAGTTCGGCACAAAGCATCAGCCTCAATGAGCTCGTTGAGCATATTGCAGCTTTTGTCTGGCGATTCAAAATCAAGTATCCGAAAGAAAATCTCGTTATTTCTCTTGTTGAAGAGTATCTTGACGAGACATATAATTTATTTGGCAGCCCAGTAATTACTTTCAGCGAAATCATTGACTGGGAAAGTATGAATCAAAATCTTGTCGCAGTGCTCGATGATGATCTAAAATGCCTGACAAGTAAGACATAGAATCACCATTTACCTTTAATTTCACTATCCTATAGTACATTTTAGGTTATCGACACATAAAGAAAGGGCGTTATGACCAAATCCGATTATCTGATGCGTTTAAGAAAATGCACCACTATTGAAACACTTGAGCGCGTTATTGAAAAAAATAAGTATGAGTTATCTGATGATGAATTAGAGTTATTTTACTCCGCAGCTGATCATCGTCTTGCCGAACTCACTATGAATAAACTTTACGATAAAATCCCAGCATCTGTTTGGAAGTTTGTTAGATAAATACTTATTTACACGCATAGATAGTGAATGGTTATAGCCGGTAATACTTTATCGGCTCAATGAAAATTCCTTATTTATCTTAGTTAGTATTCACTGAATACTGGCAGCCTCTTTATATCCTTTTATTTTCACCTTTCCCTAATCCCAATTAATTTAACATTTCATGCGATAATAGCTATTTCAATATCAATTGAACCATTGTAAATACCAATTAAGAATAGCAATCAATTTCTTATTATTAAAATATAGTAAACTAAGCGCGATAATAACAAGAAAGCATAGCTAAAAGGCAATGATTATTGCTACTGAACATTTGATTGATGAAACAGGGATATGAAGATTAAGAGAGGGCTTAATATTGGGTGGGAGCCCTGCCAGCGACATCCCGGCACACACGACCCCTGCTATGGCTGCTTCCTTCCGGACCTGACCTAGTTAACAAGTTAGCGTTGCGGGAGAACCAACAGAGCCCCCATTGATTGCTTCTTTCAAAGCACGGGCATTATGCTTGATAGATAGCTAAATAGCAAGAAAGTGGCGATCAAGTGCTGTTTTATTACACAAAAATCTGAAGGGTTATTTAATACAGATTGGTATGAACAATAAATATTGGTAGGAATTAATACTTACTAATAAGAACCAGCCGCTAGTTAGCAGGAACCAGAAGTAAATCAATATCTTCAACCATGCCATTATTGATCACTTCAGTCGACGATTCTGTAATATAGATTAATTTTCCATCAGCGTGTAACGTCGCACTAACCGTGATTTTAGCTTGGTTTCTTATTTCATTTTTGTGGTATGTCAGCTGATACGGAAGCGTCACTTGATTGTTCAAGTTAGTATAGTGCTTTTGAGATAATATCAGCGCTGGCAACTCAACAAATGAGTTATCTACCATGGTGACTGTAATATCCACGTTTTCAGATAACCCTTTATTTTTAGCAATAAGGATATTTCCGCTAATCGTACCGATGTCTACTTGCTGATTTTCGCGATTACTTTTCCCTTTTACCCTTTTTTCAGGGGGATTGGCGTTGTTTCCTTCACACCCTACTAAGAAAATAAGTATCAACGAACTAATCATGTAGCGATAGAATGTCATTATAATTACCTATAATATTTTGATTTAATTAGACATTTTAATATGATTATTCTTGATATATTAGAGTTTATCTAAACTTAGAAAATTATATCTAATACAAATTAAATAATGAAATTATATTTCAAATTGTAACCAAAAACGATTGTCAATTAATCCGTACACAAACTGCCTACCTATTTCTGTGGATTAATGGGAAAATAGCGACATCTGATATTTTTTAACCATCTTCAAGGTAACTATGAGCACAGAATTACAAAACTTAATTAGCCTAATAAAACTCGAAAAAATTGAAGAAGGTATTTTTCGGGGGCAAAGTGAAGATCTTGGTTTGCCACAAGTTTTTGGTGGACAGGTTGTTGGACAAGCGATGTATGCAGCGAAACAAACCACGCCCGAAGATCGCATCATAACCTCATTTCATAGCTATTTTCTGCGTCCAGGAGATAGCCAAAAACCGATTGTCTACGATGTAGAAATTTTGCGTGATGGTGGCAGTTTTAGTACACGCCGTATTAGTGCCATTCAAAATGGTAAACCGATCTTCTTTATGACGGCCTCATTTCAAGAACAAGAAGATGGATTTAATCATCAAAATCTAATGCCTGATGTCCCCACACCAGAGCAATTGATTTCACAGGATGAAATCATTCAACGCTTCGCAGATCAGCTTCCTGATGCTGTCAAAAAATATGCACTGCGCCCTAATCCTTTCGAGTTTCGCCCGATTCAGTTCTATAGCCCGTTTGATAGCGCACCTCAAGAGCCCTTTCGCTATATTTGGTTTAAGGCCAAAGGACAACTTCCCAATACACCAGAGTTGCATGATTACTTGTTAGGCTACGCATCGGATTACAATTTCCTTCCCGCAGCATTACAGCCTCATGGACGTGGGTTTATGGAACGCGATTTACAAGTAGCAACGATTGACCATTCAATGTGGTTTCATCGTCCTTATCGCCTCGATGAATGGTTACTGTATGCCATTGAAAGCCCTTCTGCTTCTGGCGGGCGTGGTTTTGTTAAAGGGCAAATTTATAATCAGCAAGGGGATTTAGTGGCAACAACAGTACAAGAAGGGGTCATTCGTAAAAGAAAACCTCGATAATGTCCCGATTTATATCAGCCCGAAAAAAGTAAGTCGTTACTAACTTTAAGACAAGAAAAGCCTCAACTATATAGGAATTCCTAATTGTGAGGCTTTTCCTTGCTTAGTAACTTAATCAACTCGTCAATTCAACATAAAGTATGTCAGTAAGCACTAACTAAACTAATAATGCTTCTGCAGCCGCTTCATCACGAGAGTTCAGTGACTCGCCCACTTGTTGTAATTGATACATCTGGTAATAGCGACCTTCCTGCTGAAGAAGTTCAGCATGATTTCCTTGCTCAACGATCATTCCTCGATGAAGAACAACAACTTGATCAGCATCCACAATCGTTGATAAGCGGTGAGCTATCACCACCAGCGTCGTATTTCGACGAATAACACGTAGCGCCTTTTGAATTGCCTGTTCAGTGCCAGAATCTATATTCGCGGTCGCTTCATCCAATATCAGAATTTTCGGTGTTACGACGAGTACTCTCGCCATCGCCAATAGCTGTCGTTGCCCAACAGATAAAGTGTTTCCTTGCTCACCTAACAATGAATCCAATCCATCTGGCAATTCACGGACATACTGAGCTAATTGTACAGTTTCAAGGACTTCCCACACCTTTTCTTGGGAAATATCACGTCCTAGAGCAACGTTATCAAAAAATGAAGCCGCGAGTACTACCGGATCCTGCTGCACCATAGCAATGCCATTTCGTAATACTTGATGGGACAGTGAATTTAAATCCCGTCCATCCAGTAAAATTTCCCCTTCCTGCCATGGGTAATACCCCATGATTAAGTTTGCAATGGTACTTTTTCCACTTCCCGTATGCCCAACGAGAGCCACGAAATGGTGTTCTGGGACGGATAAATTAATATCATCAAGGACTTTTTTATCATCTCGATAAGCGAAAGAGAGGTGTTTGATCTCAATTGCTCCGCCCTGTAATGGCGCAATATTTTCGCCATAACCTTGCTGTGGGCTATCCATCAATTCAAAAACACGTTCACCGGATACAACCGCTTGTTGCAACATGGACTGCTGAGATGTTAGCTCAATTAATGGTTCGTTTAAACGACCTAAGTAGTTAATGAAAACATACAGAACCCCGACACCGACAGTACTGGTACCATCAAATCCAAATAGCAATAATAACCCACATAATACGCAGGCAGAGAACAAACTCAGTAGTGGTCTGAGTAGTAATCCATCTAATTTCAATGCTTTCATTCTGGAATGATAGTGATCTTCACTTGCTTCCAGCATTTTTTTGCCAAATCTGGCTTGCTGTAAAAATTGCTGGATAACCGTCATACCATTAATGACTTCATTGAAACCATTATTAATATCTGCAAGATACGCCCTAACACGGCGCACAATTGGCGTGCTAAGTCGCTGATAAACCAACATGACGATCAGAACCGCAGGAAAAATGAGTACCGCAATGGATGCCATTCGCCACTCTAAAGAAAACATGGCGACTAGCATGGCACAAATTAATGCCAAACTGCGAAATACTGTTGGTACTACCATGACAAACAAATCTTTAATCACTTCGGTGTCGTTGGTCACACGAGAAATAATCTGCCCCACTGGCTGCTTATCAAAAGCACTTAATGGCTGGCGCAGAGCCGCATTCATCACATCAGTTCGTAGATTTTGCACCACTCCAACAGAAGCTTGATTAAACAGAATTTTTTGATGATAGTGAAGAAGTGCTGCAATGATTTGCAGCGCAATAAATCCAATCACCATGTACAGCGTTAGCGGCATAATGATCTGTTTTTTCGCGACCATATTGTCAATAAAGTAACTAATCAGTAAGGGCCCACTCACTTCTGCGGCGGCAGCCAACCAAAGCATAGCAATCGCTATCCCCATAGTACCGCGGTAAGGTTTACCGTAAGATAATAAACGTTTTAATGCTGGCCAAAGCGGTTTTCTCTGGTTCATAGATCACCGTCCAAAGCGGCTTCAATTTGCTGATAATGATACATATCGCTGTACCAACCAGATTGCTGAGAAAGTACTTTATGAGTGCCTTTGGCAACTATACTCCCATGACATAAAACAATAATATTATCGGCATCCACCAAGGCTGATAGACGATGGGCGCTAATAATCAACGTTCTCCCCTGTCTCCAACGACTCAAATTCTGCAAAATAGTGTGCTCTGTCTGCCCATCAACGGCGGACAGCGCATCATCCAAAATAAGGATTTCCGCATTTTGTAAAATCGCCCGTGCAATGGAAATTCGCTGTTTTTGCCCCCCCGAGAGCATAACACCACGCTCTCCCACTTGGGTTTGATACCCTTCGGGGAGGCGTAGAATATCTTCATGCACACAAGCAACCCTAGCCGCGTCTTCTATCTGCTCCATTGTTGCATTTGGCTGCCCAAGAGCGATATTGTTTGCGACCGAATCAGAAAATAGGAATGGAGATTGATTCACTATTGATAACCTTGCCCGCCACTCATCGAGTCGAATATCTGTCAGTGATTTATTTTGATAAATAATTTCACCTTCATTCACATCAAAATGGCGTTGTAACACAGTAATTAATGTCGACTTCCCTGATCCCGTTGGTCCACATAACCCAAGGAAGCGCCCAGGTTTTACATCAAACTGGATATCATGCAAAGCATGGCGCTGAGTTTCGGGATACGAAAATGTTCTGATATTGACGTTTAACTCGCCTTTTTCCGCAAGCAAACTTTGGTTACCATCTTTAATCACTAAGGGCTCGTCAAGCAGGCTTAAAATCCGGCTATATGCTGCGCTTCCTCGTTCAACAATATTAAACATCCATGCAAGGGCAAGCATTGGCCAGATCATCAACCCTAAATACATGACAAAGCTGGTGAGCTCCCCGAGGGTTAATGTGTCATTCAACACCATCCAGCTTCCGCCCGCGATGGCTAACAAGTTTGCCATTCCTATCGCCATAAAAATGGTCGGATCAAAGCGAGCATCAATCTTCGCTACATGCATATTCCTGCGTCCAGCTTCAGTGGCAACTTGCTCAAATTGATTGGATTGATGCGTTTCAAGACCAAATGCTTTGATCATTCTAATACTGGTTAAGCTCTCTTGTGCGTGGTTATTTAATGATGAAAAAGCACCTTGAGCATGTTTAAAACGATGATGAAGCTGGTCGCCATAACGCTTAATGACCAGTGCCATAATAGGCATAGGAATCAAGGCAAGGAGTGTTAGCTGCCAACTTATTTCGATGCTCATCATAATAAGGACGGCACATCCCATCACCAGAGAGTCAACTAGAGTTAAAACGCCTTCACCTGCGGCAAATACCACACGATCCACATCATTCGTGGTACGCGCGATAAGATCTCCTGTGCGATATTTCAAATAAAATGGCTGATTTTGTAAGCTAAGCTGCTGATAAATTTGTTGTCTTAGTCGGACAGCCAATTTGTAAGAAGCACCAAATAGCCATAAACGCCAAACATAGCGCAACCCATAAACTGTTAAAGCAATTCCGAGCATGGATAATACATACGTCACAAGTTGTTGATTCGTCATCGACCCTTTGCTAATACCATCCACTATCACACCAACAAAGCGTGGTGGGATCATTTGTAAAATAGCAATGACCACAAGAAAACAAATAGCGCCAACATAGCGACGCCATTCGCTTATAAAATACCAACGTAATTGTGAAAATAATCGCACGTATTACTGCCTTGAATGATGTTAGTGACTGCTTGCTCTATTATTAGGAGCTCTGCGCTCTTGGGCTAATATATGACTTTTGGATTAGTCAGGGATTGGCAAAACGGTTGTATATTTGATTTTTTCCATTGCAAAACTGGAGGTTACATCAATTAAGCCATGAACGCCATTAACCAATTTCTTATAAAATAGATCATAGGATTTCATATCATGAACTTCGACTTGCATCAGATAGTCATATTCACCAGCCATGCGATAAAACACTAAAACTTCAGGTAATTTTTCCACAAATGAAACAAATTGCGCATACCATTCGCTATTATGTTGTTGGGTTTTAATCATGACAATCACCGTCAGCCCCAATCCCAGTTTTTCGCCATCTAATAGCGTGACTCGTCCTCGAATATATCCTTCGTCCTCTAGCCTTTTAAGTCGCTTCCAGCATGGTGTCGAGGTTAAATTGACGGCTTCTGCTAATGAGTTTAATGATAGGCTGCTGTCATTTTGTAATAAGCAAAGTAGTTTTTTATCTATTTTATCCAGCATGTTTAGCCCCTGAGCGAATCCTGTTATCCGCAAAATTCTATCATGATGAAATAATAAAGCTGTTACGAATTGCTAGTATTGTAGAATAACTTTGCATGAATAACCGAAACATAGCATAAATTGCTTATTTTAGAGGTTGAAGGTACAAAAACAGACTGTTCATTCCCCTCTTGGCTCGTTAACATAGATCTAAATTAATATTCTCATTATTTAATCTTAGGAGAGACTCATGAAACGTGCTGTTGTTGTCTTCAGCGGAGGACAAGATTCAACAACCTGCCTAATTCAAGCACTCAAACATTATGATGAGGTTCATTGTGTCACCTTTGATTATGGTCAGCGCCACCGCTTAGAAATCGACATTGCGCAAAAGCTTAGCATACAATTAGGCGCAAAAGCGCATAAAGTTCTTGATGTTACCTTGCTCAATGAGCTAGCGGTTAGTAGTTTAACCCGTGATAACATTCCGGTTCCTGACTATGAAGAAAGCGAAGCCAGCGGGTTACCAAGTACTTTTGTACCCGGACGTAATATTCTATTCCTAACACTCGCTGCTATCTATGCTTACCAAGTACAAGCTGAAGCGGTGATCACCGGTGTCTGTGAAACTGACTTTTCAGGTTACCCTGATTGTCGTGATGAGTTTGTCAAAGCGCTCAATCATGCGGTTAGCCTAGGACTAGCAAAAGATATTCGTTTCGAAACACCACTCATGTGGTTAGACAAAGCACAAACATGGGCTCTTGCTGACTACTATGGGCACCTTGAGACTATCCGCACTCAAACTCTCACTTGCTACAATGGTATTCCAGGTGATGGCTGTTCCGAGTGTGCCGCATGCCATTTACGCAGCAAAGGCTTAAATTATTACCTAAATAATAAACAAGCCGTTATGGATTCATTACTTAAGCAACTCAACGTAACGATGTAATTCTAAAAGCCAACTATGGTTAGTGCTTCCTGGTTGGCTATACTGCTAATTTGCCTATACTTCGATAAAAGCATCTGTTTTATTTTTCAGCGACTCAATTTTTTCTCGAAGCTCATCCTCGATCACCATGGCTTTATTGACTTTACCGTCAATGAAGACAAACGTGACATATGCATCGGATACCACTTCATCAACACCATTACGATGGCGAATAATTTGTTGGTAACAGACAGCACTCTTCACTCCGATTTTATCCATTCGAGAAATAACGGTTAGCTCATCGCCCAACCCAACGGCTTGGAAATAGTTAACATTAATATTCACTGCCGCCATCACGATTCTATGCTGAATAGCCCATTCAATGAGATTAGCTTTTCCCATCCAATCCCATCTATCCGCTTCATAGAACTCTAAATACCTAGCATTATTGACATGTTGAAAGACATCAATGTGATAACCGAGCACTTTTATGCGTATCGCCATAACTACTCCGACCAGTTGAATTATTTGATAACATAAAAATAACAAATATTTGAAAGGGCTGCTTAAAAAATATCACTAATCAGACTTAGCTCTCATATTCGTGCTTTAAATCAAATTTAATAGCACAAATATTACCCACAATTTGTTTTTAATCTCATAACGCTACTTTCCATTTTCTAAAAAAATAGCCCACGCTGAAAGTGGGCTGTTTTTGCTTATAGGACAAGTTTATTACGATTTTTCTCTAAAAATGCAGGTCCAATTCCCTGTACTTCAAGGATATTTTCAACTGTATTAAAAGCGCCATATTTTTCTCGGTATTCAACAATAGCCTGAGCTTTCTGTTTACCAATTCCATTGAGTTTTCTCGCTAACTCTTCAGCAGTGGCTTGATTAATATTCACTTGGTCTGGAGATGTTAAACTCGCCACGTTTTTTACTTCATCACTATTTTGAGGTTGCACTATCGCCGTGGCTGGTTTTTCAGTTTCTGCTTTTTTAACCACTGCAAATGCAGATAAAGGGCATAACATTACCACCATTAACGCTGTCCCTAATCCTTGTTTAATGCTTTTATTCCATTTCATCATTGTTCTCCTATGTGTGTTGAAACATCACAATGCCAGAGAATTTTTTCAAAAACTTTTCTTCAGTTTATACAATGCGAAAGGCCACCCAATGGGTGGCCTTCTATTACAGATATAACAATTTTAGTTGCGAAGCGCTTCGCAATTATTCCATGCAAATAACTTATTCTAAGCTTTGCACTTCAATTTTTGCATTCGCGCGTAAATTCAGCATTAACGCTTCATTCACCGCTGAGCTCATTGCACCACGATATTCGTTTGACAACTGGCTCAGTTCATCAGCTGTTGGCTGACCTAAAGTCACTTTATCTAATTGAACAATTAGTAGATTATCTTTTTGGTCATAAGCGATTGCGTAAGTTGGTTTACCGTCAGTTGGCGGTGTCATTTTCATCGCAACGCCAGTCACATCCGTTGCAGGAGCAAGGAATGAAACTGTTTGAACAGCACCAAACTGAGTGTCTGCAGCTTTCAATGCTTCATCACCTTTACCAGCTTGTAACTCTGCCAGTAATTTCTCACCATTCGCTTTTAATTGTGCGGATGCTTTCTGACGCTTAACTAATGCTTCAATATCCGCTTTTACTGTTTCGAATGGCTCTGTTGATTCCGCTTTATAGTCAGTCACACGCAGGACAAATGCACGATCCCCTTCAACGTTGATCACGTCAGAGTTGATACCGGTTGTACCTTTTTTATCGACTAAACGGTCGCTGAAAACTTCATTAATGACTTTCGGGAAATTCAGTTGTGCCGGTGGGTTTTGACGATCAAACCAGCCAGTAGTCGCAACTTTCAAGCCAGAAATGCTTTCAACTGATGCTAATGATTCATTATCATTAGTCGCAGCTTCACTCACTTTCTGTTGTAAATCGTAAAATTGTTTGACGCTTTTATCTTGGATTAAGCTAGTTTCAATACTGGATTTAACGTCATCAAAAGGCTTAATCGCTTCTGGCTTAACATCATCCAAACGGAATAAGACATAATTATCTTGGACTTTGATCGGTGCAGAAATTTGACCTTTTTCGGTTAAATTCGCACTGACGATTTCGCTTGGTGTAGAAGTTGCTTCCATCCAACCAATCACGCCTTTGTTGCCTGCACTGAATTTATCTGTGGACTTTTCAGTAGCTAACGTTGCGAAATCAGCGCCGCCTTTCAGCTCCGCTTCTAAGGCTTGCGCATCTTTTTCTGATGCGACTTGAATCATGCTATACAGCTTTTGTTCCGCTTTCGTGAAATTCTTTAGATTTTCATCATAGTAAGCTTTCACCTCATCAGCCGTCACAGATGCTTTTGGCATAGATGCCGCATCCATTTCTACATAGCTTACTTGAACTTGTTCAGGTGAAATAAAACTGTTTTGATTTGCCGCGTAATACGCTTTTAATTCATCTTCAGAAACAGTTTGTTTAGCTTCTAGCGCAGCTAATGACAAGCTTGCTGTACGAACTTCACGCTCTTGCATAAACAGTTCTGCATATGCTTTTACTTCTGAAGGCAGTGCAAATTCTGTTCCGGTGAACGATTTACCTAATTGCGCACGAACTAAATCTTGGCGAATTTGTGCCGCAAAATCATCTGCATTAATATTGTAACGTTTTAAAATTTCGCGATATTTTTCACTATCAAAATTTCCATTTGTTTGGAAAACTTGCATAGCAAAAATAGCTTGCTCAATTTGTTGGTCGCTAGCAGAGAGTTGTAATTCATTAGCGTATTGGTTAATCAATTGATTATTGATTAAGTTATTCAAAGCTTGGGTACGCAGCTCTTTCATGTAGTTGTCATTACTTGCAACTTCAGAGAATTTATCTCCTAAGTATTCTTGTAATGACTGGCGCTCTTGCTGGAAAGCTTGCTGTAATTGTTCCTTGCTTATTGGCTGTCCATTGACTTCAGCAGCATTATTACTTGAGCCACCAATCACATAGCCAGCAACACCTGTCAGCACGAATGACAAGATAATAATAGCTAACAACACTTTAATAAAAGGACTGTTCGCCTTCGTGCGTAGATCTTCCATCATAAAAAGGCTTAACTCCGCTTTGCTTTGTTGAATTTCTTAATATTACGCTAATTTTAACTCAGATAGAAAAAAAAGCGCACCATTTCCATGGCGCGCTTATATATTAGCTGATTAAAGACATTACGTCAGTTTGAGTTTTCGCAAAAATGCGTGAAAGACGAAACTAAACTCAATTAACCGTTAACAGCGTCTTTAAGACCTTTGCCTGCACGGAATGCAGGAACTTTTGCCGCAGCGATTTTAATTTCTTTACCTGTCTGCGGGTTACGACCTGTACGTGCTGCGCGTTGACGTACATTAAAAGTACCAAAACCAACTAAAGTAACATCATCACCCTTGCTCAGAGAAGTCGTTACAGAAGCAACGAAAGCATCGACTACGCGACCTGCTGCGGCTTTAGAAATGTTCGCTTCTGCAGCGATTTTTTCAATCAGTTGAGACTTATTCACTATTATCATCCCCATATTAGTTTTGACTTTATCGGTTAATTAACCAACTACAGTATAGTTAACATTACTAAGTATAGTTAATTAATGATGCAGCCGTTATATCAATCCTGAATATTAATGGCAAGAAAACAGATAGCACGCTAACCATTATCAGAATCTTCGCTAAAGTAACCACGAAAAAAAAGGCTGACAAGCCCTAAATTAGCTGTCAGCCTTAATTTTATACAAGCTTCTTGATTCAGCTCACTCTTTTAGCTTTCTTTTGGACCACTTCAGCCCCAAAAGGAGGATTGACTAATGCTAATGAGAGGACTTCTTCAATTGTCTTAACAGGATGGATTTGCAAATCAGCAATCACATTCTGAGGAATTTCTTCTAAATCACGTTTGTTATCATCAGGGATAAGAACCGTTTTAATACCACCACGATGAGCTGCCAGTAATTTTTCTTTCAGCCCACCAATTGGTAATACTAAACCGCGTAACGTGATTTCACCGGTCATCGCCACATCCGCTTTTACAGGGTTACCCGTTAAGCAAGAAACCAGTGCCGTTGACATTGCGATACCCGCACTTGGACCATCTTTCGGTGTTGCGCCTTCTGGTACGTGAACGTGAATATCACGTTTTTCATAGAAGTCACCGTTAATACCCAGTTTTTCTGCACGAGCACGTACCACTGTCAGCGCTGTTTGAATTGATTCTTGCATCACTTCACCCAGAGAACCAGTGTAAGTTAACTTACCTTTGCCCGGTACACAGGCTGTCTCAATGGTAAGTAAGTCACCACCAACCTCTGTCCATGCTAAACCAGTCACTTGCCCTACTCGGTTTTCGGTATCAGCATGACCGTAGTCAAAGCGACGAACACCTAAATAATCCTTCAGATTATCCGCAGTGATCTCAATATGCTTCAGTTTTTTATCCATCAGCAATGCTTTAACGGCTTTACGGCACAGTTTAGAAATTTCACGTTCTAATCCACGCACGCCAGCTTCACGAGTGTAGTAACGAATGATGCTCATAATTGCGCCATCATCGATAGATAACTCGCCTTTTTTCAAGGCATTACGCTCAATTTGCTTAGATAGTAAATGTCTCTTAGCAATATTCAGTTTTTCGTCTTCGGTATAACCAGACAGACGGATCACTTCCATACGGTCTAATAATGGTGCAGGGATATTCATCGAGTTCGATGTTGCCACAAACATCACGTCAGACAGGTCATAATCAACTTCCAGATAATGGTCGTTGAATGCAACGTTTTGTTCTGGATCTAACACTTCTAACAGTGCTGATGCAGGATCTCCACGCATGTCTGAAGACATTTTATCGATTTCATCCAGTAAAAATAGTGGGTTTTTAACCCCTACTTTCGCCATTTTCTGGATAAGTTTACCCGGCATTGAACCAATATAAGTACGACGGTGACCACGGATTTCCGCTTCGTCACGAACCCCACCCAGAGCCATACGGGTATATTCACGCCCTGTTGCTTTAGCGATAGATTGCCCCAGAGACGTTTTACCAACCCCTGGAGGTCCGACTAAGCATAAGATTGGCCCTTTGATTTTACTAACACGGCTTTGAACCGCGAGGTATTCAAGGATACGGTCTTTAACGCGCTCTAAGCCATAGTGATCTGTATCGAGCACTTCTTGCGCTTTCACTAAATCTTTTTTGACTTTACTGCGCTTATGCCACGGAACCTGAACCATCCAATCAATGTAGCTACGAACCACAGTCGCTTCAGCTGACATTGGAGACATCATTTTCAGCTTCTGCAATTCCGCTTCGGCTTTTTCTTGTGCCTCTTTTGGCATTTTCGCTTCTTCGATTTTGCGTTTCAGCGATTCATTTTCATCTGGAGCATCATCCATTTCGCCAAGTTCTTTTTGAATCGCTTTCATTTGCTCATTCAAATAGTACTCGCGCTGGCTTTTTTCCATCTGTTTTTTCACGCGGTTACGAATGCGTTTTTCAACTTGCAGTAACTCAGTTTCTGATTCCATCATTGCCATCAGGAACTCAACACGTTCAGCAATGTTTGCCATTTCTAAAACGCGCTGTTTGTCTGCCAGTTTTAACGGCATGTGTGAAGCAATCGTATCAGCCAGTTTATCTAGCTGGTCTTGCTCAATCGCATGCAGTGAGGTCAGAACTTCAGGTGGAATTTTTTTGTTCAGTTTGATGTAGCTTTCGAACTGGCTAACAATCGTGCGATATAATACTTCTTGCTCTTTTTCGTCAACCAATTCCGCAGTGCTTGGCACTTTTGATGCGTCATCATAGATAGCCGCTTTCGCACTATCATTTGCTAGATATTCAGCTTGTGCTAAGAAATACTCGCCGTTATCGGTCAGGCTAGTAATGCGAGCACGACGTAGTCCTTCAACTAGCACTTTAACGGTACCGTCAGGTAGTTTCAGCATCTGGATCACAGATGCAATTGTCCCAACAGTAAATAAATCATTCACCCCAGGTTCATCGGTTGAGGCTTCTTTTTGCGCAACCAGCATCACTTGCTTATCATGATCCATTGCTGCTTCCAGACTGTGAATGGATTTTTCACGTCCAACAAACAGTGGGATCACCATATGTGGGTACACCACTACATCACGCAGAGGCAATACTGGTATTTCAATGCGTTCGGAACGCTCTGGATTCATAAAGCTCTCTCTTCGTTTAGCACACGCCAGTTAAGGGTTTCTGCTTATAACAGAAAAAATTCTTGTAAAACACTGTGATATAAACAGTGCTCTTTCAAAATAAGGAAACCACAACTAAGAATATAAACTATATGGGGACAAGATTTTAGCATTCAATGGTTAGTTAAGCATAAAAAACAAAATGAGGGTTACCCCTCATTTTGATTGATTATTTATTGAACACAGACGAGAAGTTAATTATCGCCAGAAGCTTGAGCATCCGGTTTGCTGTAGATTAACAGTGGTTCTGACTGTTCATTAATCACATTTTCATCTACAACGACTTTCTCAACATCACTCATTGAAGGTAGATCGTACATGGTGTTAAGTAGAGCAGCTTCGACGATTGAACGTAAGCCACGAGCACCGGTTTTACGCGCCATCGCTTTTTTCGCTATCGCCGTTAATGCTTCTTCACGAAACTCTAATTCAGTGCCTTCGAGATTAAACAGAGCTTGATACTGTTTAGTCAATGCGTTTTTCGGCTCTTTTAAGATCTGAATCAGTGCTTCTTCACTCAGTTCAGTCAAGGTGGCAACCACAGGTAGACGACCGATAAACTCAGGAATCAAACCAAATTTAATGAGATCTTCAGGCTCAGCTTGAGTGAGTAACTCACCTTCGGTTGCCTTCTCTGATTCACCTGTAACTTGCGCCGCAAAACCAATACCTGAACGAGTATTCAGACGTTGACCAATAACTTTATCCAACCCGGCAAATGCACCGCCACAGATAAACAGAATTTTCGAGGTATCTACCTGTAAAAACTCTTGTTGCGGATGCTTACGACCGCCTTGTGGCGGAACCGCGGCTACAGTGCCTTCAATCAGTTTCAGTAATGCTTGCTGCACCCCTTCACCTGATACGTCACGCGTGATGGATGGGTTATCGGATTTACGAGAAATTTTATCAATTTCATCAATATAGACGATACCACGTTGAGCTTTCTCAACATCATAGTCGCATTTTTGTAGCAGCTTCTGGATGATATTTTCAACGTCTTCACCCACGTAACCCGCTTCAGTTAATGTGGTCGCATCCGCCATAGTGAATGGCACATCTAAATAGCGAGCTAACGTTTCTGCTAATAAAGTTTTACCACTACCCGTTGGACCAATGAGCAGAATGTTACTTTTGCCTAATTCAACACCATCGCTGGTTTTATCGCCATTACGTAGACGTTTGTAGTGGTTATAAACAGCAACCGCTAATACTTTTTTCGCTTTTTCTTGACCAATAACGTAGTCGTCAAGATGCTGTCTGATTTCGTGGGGAGTTGGCAACTCACTACGCTCGCGATGCGGAGCCAGTTCTTTGATCTCTTCACGGATGATATCGAGGCATAAATCCACGCATTCATCACAAATATAGACTGACGGACCGGCAATCAGCTTACGCACTTCATGCTGACTTTTTCCGCAGAAAGAACAGTACAGCAATTTACCTGCTCCCTCTTTGCGTTTATCTGTCATCAGTAGACCTCACTTATATTTATAATACCTTGTTTTATCTAATTTTCGCAGCAAAACAAGGCAACAAATTTTCAAAAACTTTAGGATATAAACTAATTATATCAAAATATTTACAAATTAACGGCTGGTATAAATATGATCAACCAGACCATATTCTTTAGCTTCATTTGCTGATAAGAAACGGTCACGCTCTGTGTCACGACTAATTTCTTCAATGGATTTCCCAGTATGTTGGGCCATCAATTCATTCATGCGCGATTTCACTTTCAAGATTTCTTGAGCGTGAATTTCAATGTCTGTCGCTTGTCCTTGATAACCACCTAATGGTTGGTGGATCATGACGCGAGAGTTTGGTAAGCAGAAACGTTTACCTTTTGTACCTGCGGTTAATAAAAACGCACCCATTGAGCACGCTTGTCCCATACAGATAGTACTCACATCAGGCTTGATAAATTGCATGGTGTCGTAAATAGACATCCCAGCAGTGATCACGCCGCCTGGTGAGTTGATATAAAGTTGAATATCTTTCTCTGGGTTTTCTGCTTCAAGAAATAGCATTTGAGCGACAATTAAGTTCGCCATATGATCTTCCACCTGACCAGTCAGGAAGATAATACGTTCTTTTAATAGACGTGAATAAATATCATATGAGCGCTCACCTCGAGAGGTTTGCTCGATAACCATTGGCACAAGTGCCATTTGGGATGCTAACTGCTCCTGACCGCCAAAATGTGACATCGAAATCTCCTATTAAAAACTTTCTGGTGCTTGCGCCTAATTTGCTGTCTGTCCGCCATTTTGGGCAGGGCTCGTGCTACAAACAATATTTCTAAAAAACAATATTTCTAAAAAACACTCTTTCGAAGTTAGTTGTGTCTGCCTGCTTATACTCTTCACTTACTTCATTATTTTAGTCACTTTTTTAAATCTTAGTTAAAAAGTCGCTAAAGAATTAAGCCAGAATACAGTTGAAAACTCAGCGATAGGCAAGACGCTCTGTTACAGAGTTTAACACAAGTCTATCTAGTTACACGGTTTTATACTGTCGAAAAATGTGTTCCACACAAAAATCCCATCATCATCTAGCGAACGATATCTTGATGACTCTTATTATAATTAGGGTTTAAATGTAATTTTCAAGATGATTTGCACAAAGTCTAAATATTACGACGCTAATTGACAAAAAACCCGCAGTGAAACACCACGGGTTTTGCTTTGTACTTCTAAAAAGAAGAGTACTGCTAAAAAGAAAAATTAACCAGCTTGAACTTGGTTCATCAGCTCAGTGAAGTTAGTTTCTTTTTCAGTTACTTTAGCCGCTGCCAGAATAGTTTCTACAGCTTGCTCTTCTAATGCTAAGTTACGAACACTGTTCATCAGCTCTTCATTTTTGCTGTAGTATTCGATAACTTCTGATGGATCTTCGTAAGCAGAAGCCATGTCTTCGATCAGTGCTTTAACACGATCTTCGTCAGCTTTCAGCTCGTTAGTACGGATAACTTCGCCTAACAGCAGACCAACAATTACGCGACGTTTAGCTTGTTCTTCGAACAGTTCACGTGGTAATTCCATCGCTTGTTTTTCGTTGCCACCAAAACGCTGTGCAGCTTGACGACGCAGAACATCGATTTCACCATCAACAACTGCTGCTGGGACTTCGATTTCGTTAGCGTTAACCAGACCTTCCAGAACTTGCGCTTTAACACGGTTACGAACTGCATTTTTCAGCTCACGTTCCATGTTTTTACGAACTTCTGCACGCAGACCTTCTACTGAACCGTCAGCAATACCGAAACGCTTAACGAATTCTTCAGTAAATTCTGGCAGTTCACGCTGTTCAACTTTCTTCAGAACGATTGCGAATTTAGCCGCTTTACCTTTCAGGTTTTCTGCATGGTAATCTTCTGGGAAGTTAACTTCGATATCGAATTCTTCACCAGCTTTATGACCAACAACGCCTTCTTCGAAGCCTGGGATCATACGACCTTCGCCCATAACCAGTGCGAAATCTTCAGCTTTACCACCTTCAAATTCTTCACCGTCGATAGAACCTGTGAAGTTAATAGTGATACGTGAATCAGCAGCTGCTGCATCTTCAACTTCTTTCCACTGTGCTTGTTGCTTACGCAGAGTTTCCAGCATGTCGTTGAGGTCTTCGTCTTTCACGGTTACAGCTGGTTTTTCAACTTCGATAGTTTCAAAACCTTTTAATTCGATTTCTGGGTACACTTCGAATTCAACCGCGTAAACGAAGTCTTTACCGTCTTCGAACATTTCTGGCTTGTAGCTTGGCGCGCCAGCTGGGTTGATTTTTTGTTCAATGATTGCATTGATAAAGTTACGTTGCATAACATCGCCCAGAACGTCTTGCATTACAGACGCACCGTAGCGTTGTTTAACGATGTGCATTGGCACTTTCCCTTTACGGAAACCATCAACACGGACTTTTTTAGCAACGTTAACCAGCTCGCTATTCAGCGCTTTTTCAATATCAGTGGCAGGAACGGTGATTGTTACACGACGCCCAAGGCCTTGAGTCGTTTCAACAGAAACTTGCATCTTCTTACCTCAAAATAAATCTTAGTGATCGGTCTACTCCAGAGTTATGCCATTAAATCATAATGGCAATCTCCCTTCCAGAACCGGGGGCGTTACTTTCATAACGGTCATCCCTGATATCAGAAGCGTCCCGAAACCTTACTGAAAATTAGACGCAGCATTATACCGATGCATGCGCCCTGAGTCGAGAAAAGCCGATAAAAGAAGCGATCATTCCTCTTTATTTGTGACTTTTCTGACTAAAAATTCATTTTCCTCTCTCAAATTGAGGAAAAAACGATCACTTACAGCCACTTGATAAATACACTATTAATATTCATATGTCATCAAGATGCTTAATTAGCGATTCACACCACCAACACCACGACAAGCAGGTGATTTTAGCGCTGTACTCGCTAATTCATTCCACTCTTTCGGAGTATAAGTGTGTAAGGCTAAAGCATGGATCCCACCTGCAAGCTCGTCAGCCAAAATAGCATAAATTTCACGGTGACGACCAATCATACGTTTGTTTTCAAATTTATCACTGACTAAAACCACTTTGAAATGGCTCTCTGAACCGGGTAACACATTATGCTGATGACTTTCATTAATCACCTCCATGTGTTCAGGTTCAAATGCAGACTGTAGCTTTTCACTCACGCGAGACTGCATAGTTTGTGGCATATTGGCGTCCATAGAGACTCCTAAGTTAATTAAAAAACGCTAAAGCACATTTGAAAAAAATCACCCAATCACGCTGCTGGTAACTATCTTCTTATTATAGAAATAGCGGATAATAGCATCTACATTGTTGAAACTATGGTCTGGGAATGCAAAATGTTCATCGACTGCACATTTATGCGAATTTTTTCTCAAACTGTTGTCTAATAGTGTGAGTTGTTGCACCCCGAACCATAACGGAACATTTTCAATTAGGAAAGATGAACTGGGAAGAATTATGTTAAGAAAACTGTGTTTTCCACTTTTTGCGTTATTTCTATTAGCGGGCTGTACTGCACCGTCTAATACGCTGTCCCTCGAACCTAAAATTGCATTACCAGCCAAAAACCCGACGCTCAATGCAACTTCAATTAGTGTGAGTAGCGTTGATAACCGTACAAATCGCTCCTTGGCTGAAATTAACAGAAACGGTACTTTAGAGGTGCTTAATCCCTCTCGCGATCCGCGTTATCTAATGCAAGAAGCTGTAGAAAAGCAGATGGCCGCTCGTGGTTTCATGGTGACTTCTCCCGCCAATATCAACTTAGTGGTTCAATTAAACAAATTGAACACGCAAGTGAGTGAAGGAAGTTTACGCCATAATATTACGGTTAACTCCAGCGTTGTCGTTAATGCGACCGCACCAAATGGCTCAACTAAGAGCCGGACTTATACCCGTAATTACAATACCCAAGGAGCATTAGGCGCAACCAATGAAAAAATTGCTGCGGCAATTAACCTTGCTTTAAGTGATTTAATTTCAGATATGGCGAAAGACCAAGAGCTCGCCGATTTTATCAGACAAAATTCACGGTATTAATCGCGCATCAAGAATGATTTCATACTAGTATCATTCTGGTTCATTAGAGGCTGCAAAAAAACAGTCTACTGTGTCCTACTAACCCAAGTTATTTCTTTAATATAAATAGCTTGGGTTGTTTTATCTTTCTACTGCGCCATTCTTCGCGCAACGGAATACACTAGATCCAGGCGATGAGGGAATAATGCCACGTTTTACACTACCCAGATTTACACTGCCCAATAATGTGACCTTAATTTTACTGGGATTCGTCTCAGGGTTGCCCTTGGCATTAACTGCTGGAACATTACAAGCTTGGTTAACCGTTGAAAAAATTGACATTAAAACCATCGGTTTCTTTTCTCTCGTCGGTCAGGCCTACGTTCTAAAATTTCTATGGTCCCCCATGATGGATCGCTATACACCCTCATTTTTAGGGCGCCGCAGAGGGTGGTTATTAACAACGCAAATTTTGCTTGTGATTAGCATTGCAGGCATGAGTTTTATGAATCCGTCGGAACATCTTTGGTGGTTAGCTGCACTAGCAGTCACTGTAGCTTTCTGTTCCGCATCCCAAGATATTGTTTTTGATGCCTATAAAACAGATTTATTAAGCGCAGAAGAGCGAGGTATTGGTGCAGCAACATCGGTCATGGGCTATCGTATTAGTATGCTGGTTTCTGGGGGATTAGCACTTTGGCTTGCTGATAAGTTCTTAACGTGGCAACAGCTTTACTTGTTTATGGCTGGGCTAATGTTTATTGGGATCTTCGCTACCCTATTCGCAAAAGAGCCCCAAGAAAATACCGCCCCACCAACTTCATTAAAAGATGCTATTTATGAGCCACTTGCCGAATTTTTTAGCCGAAATAATGCATGGCTGATTTTGTTGCTGCTCATCTTTTATAAGATGGGTGATGCTTTCGTTATGGCGCTAAATACCAACTTTTTACTCAATGCTCTTGGCTTTAGTTTGAGCGAAGTGGGTACAGTAAATAAAACCGTTGGTATGGCGGCTACAATCATCGGAGCCCTATTTGGGGGGTATCTGATGAAAAATATGAGCCTATTTAAAGCATTATTTGTCTTCGGTGTGCTCCAAGGTGGTTCGAATATTGGCTACTGGTTCCTCGCAGTAACACCGCCAAATATTATCAGCATGGGATCTATTATCTTCCTCGAAAATATCTTTTCAGGAATGGGAACTGCGGCATTTGTCGCCTTATTAATGACCTTATGTAATAAGTCTTTATCAGCCACTCAATTTGCCTTGCTTTCAGCATTATCCGCTGTAGGCCGTGTCTATATCGGTCCCGTCGCAAGTATTTTTGTCAGCACCTACGGCTGGCCAATGTTCTACTTAATTTCCATCGGCGTTGCAGTACCGGGGGTTTTATTGCTACTCGCTTGCCGAACTTCATTGTTATACACCCAAGATACGGGAGAGTTTCAACGCAGAGAGTTTTTCCCTCGAGAATATAAAATCGCGGTTTATGCGCTAATGGCAGCAGCATCTATATTGGCGGTTTGGTTAATTAGTTTACTAATCACATCATTTGCAGGCGTGAAAGTTTACTTGTTTACTTCCCATATATCCCTGTGGTTAGCGCTCCCGACTTATCAGAATCTCATATTTAACATTGGTATAGCCATTGGTGCTATCAGCCTTATTGTTGGTGGAACCCTCGACTTCCTCGCTGTCCGCAAAGCCATAAAACATAAATCATTCTGATATTTTTGATTGATTCCCATTCTATTCAGCTCACGACTCCCCCAAGTTAAACTAATTAATTTGGGGAATCTCTCCTTTTTTCGCAAATTAGATCTCTCTTGCAAATATCGCTTAAAGATTGATAAAAGCGTGATGTAAATCACTAATTTTATGAAAGATATTTTTTAATTACAAATTGAAAGCTTAATATCTCACATGTTTGAGGATGGTTAGTTGACAAGCTAAAAATTTGCGTAACAACTAATTTTTATTAATACATAAACGAAAATAATGTCTTATGAAAAAAACACTACTCTGTGCTGCTGCTCTAGCATCATTGGCAGGGACCGCGAATGCTGAAAATTTTCTTGGGTATCAGAATGGTTTCGCAGATATCAACGTGAACTATCTCGACTGGTCCCGTCATACAGAAAATAAATCTAAAAATACAACCCATAAGGAAGATTTCGCTTACTTCGAATTAGAAGGTGGCGCTAATTTTAATTGGGGTGAATTATATGGTTTCTTTGACGTTGAAAACCCATTTAATAAACAACATGAAGATCCAGGCAAAAACCAGCGTTATACGCTGAAAACAACAGCTCGCGTCTATATCGCAGATACTGGATTCAACTTATACGGCCACGTTTATGGTACTTGGTCTTTACCAGGTGACAAACACGGCGGCAACTTCCACGAAGTCAACACACTGTATGGTATCGGTTATAACACCTCAATTGGCGATCTGTGGTTCAAACCTTTCGTAGCTATGCACTATGTTGACCAAACCTATTATTCCGGTAATAACGGCTATGTGGTTGGTTGGGTTGCAGGTTACAACTTCAAAATGTTCCAAGAAGATTTCATGATCACTAACTGGCATGAAATGGAATTTGCACGTCATGAGCGTTATGGTAACGGTGGTCGTGATGGCGTGAACGGTGCATTAGCTTTCTGGTGGAACGCCACGCCAAATTTAGCTGCTGGTGTTCAATATCGTTATGCTGACAATAAGTTAGGTGATGATTTCTACCAAGATGCAATCATTTATACATTAAAGTATAACTTCTAGTGACTAAGGAAATATCTGT